>JAEHCN010000001.1 GCA_020696395.1 Thermoplasmata archaeon
GCGATCTTCGCGGGATCCATCGTGTATTCGCTCTCAATGATGTCTGCAAAAGCGGGGATTCCTCCGAAGGCTACGTAGGCGTTCGTCGTCGCTACGAACGACATCGAGGATGTCAGGACGACATCCTTCGCCTTCACGCCCGCCGCCAGGAGGGAGAGCTGGATGGCAGCCGTTCCAGAGTTGACGGAGACAGCGTGTTTGACCCCGCACATGCGCGCGAAATCCTCCTCGAACTTGACCATGCTGTCTCCCATTGTCAGGCGTTCGTTCCTGAGCGCGTTCGCGGCTGCTTCGATCATAACCTCTGTCATTATCGGCTGAGCTAGCGGTACCTTCATCCTCTCTCCTCCCTGCGTGGCGTCAGTCGCCACTCCTCCGGTCGCCAATGACTTTCGCGGGGTTCCCTGCGACTGTGGTTCCAGGCGGAACGTCCTTCGTGACCACTGCTCCAGCAGCGACCATGGCCTGTTCGCCGACCGTGACGCCACAGATGATGGTTGCGTTCGCCCCTATGGATGCGCCTCGACGGACGACGGTGGGCGTTACGGACCAATCGCCTATCGCCATGGGCTTCAGGTCGTTGGTGAAGCATGCGTGCGGGCCCACGAAGACCTCGTCCTCGATCGTCACACCAGACGGTATGAACGCGAAAGCCTCGATCTTGCACCTGTCACCGACGGTCACCCCACGTTGGATCTCGACGTAGGCCGCAATCTTGCAGCCCTTTCCGATCCTGCATCCGTAGAGGTTCACGAAATCACGGACTACCGTGTCCTCCCCGATCTCGCAGTCTTCGATGGTGTAGTGCTTCCCAAGGATATTCATCCCACTCACCAGTGGTTGGCAGAAGCCGTCCCAGGCTATAATATATTGTGGAGCCAAAAACAACGGTGTTTGCCGTGCCCAATGGACGCTGGGCGCCTCATCCGAGGAGTCTCTTGAGCACGGGCTTCAACTCCTCGCCGAGGTCTGGCCTCTCGAGGCCCAACTCGACCGTGGCTCTGATCCAGTCGACCTTGTTTCCGATGTCGAACCTTCGTCCGCTGAACTTGAGGCCGTACAACTCCCGCTCCTTGCACAGTATCCTCATCGCATCAGTGAGCTGTATCTCTCCGTTCTTGCCCGGCCCTATCCTCTCGAGATAGTCGAATATCTGCGGCTCGAACACGTATCTCCCTATCACCGCGAGGTCAGACGGTGAGTCCTCCGGCAAGGGCTTCTCGGCCAGGTCACTGACTCGGTAGACTCCTTCCGATTCCTCTTCTGCGTCGATCATCCCGTACTTCGTCGTCTGCGCCCTCGGGACGGTCTCCACGCCGACCACGGACGCATCCTTCTCGGAATGCACTCGCAGAAGCTGGGCCATGCACGGCTTCTTGTTGACCACGATATCATCGCCGAGCATGACGGCAAACGGTTCTCGCCCGACGTGTTTCTTCGCGCATAGGATGGCGTGTCCCAGACCCAGCTGCTCCTTCTGGCGTATGTAAAATATGTCCGCCATCGAGGCGATCTTTCGTATTTCGTCGAGTTCCACGTTGTTCCCGGATGCGGTCAATCTGTGCTCCAGCTCGTACGACTTGTCGAAGTGGTC
Source organism: Thermoplasmata archaeon (assembly GCA_020696395.1). Taxonomy (GTDB): domain Archaea; phylum Thermoplasmatota; class Thermoplasmata; order UBA10834; family UBA10834; genus UBA10834. The sequence continues at coordinate 1,595 of JAEHCN010000001.1, forward strand.
CTCTATCGCCCGCTTCCCACGCCCAGTGATGATGACGATGTCTGTGATGCCAGACTCGACCGCCTCCTCAACGACATACTGGATCGTAGGCTTGTCCACGACGGGCAGCATCTCCTTTGGCTGAGCCTTGGTGGCTGGAAGGAACCTCGTGCCCAGCCCTGCAGCGGGAATGACCACCTTCATGCTGCAAATGAACAATCAGTGGCAATATAATCCTTTGCCGAGACTCGCCAGGCATGAAAAGTTTATAATCGCAAGATGGAGTACGAGCAGGCATGCGCGTCTGCGTGATAGGAGCTGGATATGTCGGATTGGCAACGGCCGTCATGTTTGGCAAGCTCGGACACGAGGTCGTGTGCGCTGATGTCGACGAGCGACGTGTCAGAGCCGTGAACTGTGGGAAGTCCCCATTCTATGAGCCGCCTCTCGAGAAGGAGCTGTCGGGGCTGGTTAGGAGAGGGATGCTGAAGGCCACCAAGGACGTGATCGGCTCCGCGCGCGAGTCGGCGTTCATCTTCATCTGCGTCCAAACCCCCTCCCTGTCATCCGGGCGCATAGATATTCGAGCGTTGAAGGCAGCGAGCAGGAGCGTCGCGAAGGCCATCCGGAAGTCCGAAGATTACAGAGTTGTCGTGGTGAAGAGCACCGTGGTTCCTTCGACCACCGACACCGTTGTGAGAGAGGTGTTGGAGACGGGGTCTGGGAAGACCGCAGGCAGGGATTTCGGGCTGTGCATGAACCCCGAGTTTCTCCAGGAAGGGAGCGCTCTGAAGGACAGTATGGAACCATCGAGAATCGTCATCGGTGCGATTGACAAGCGCTCTGGCAACGCGCTCATGAAGCTCTATTCTCCCATCAGCTCCGACAAGATACGGACCGATCTCCGCACGGCGGAGATGATCAAGTACGCATCGAACGCTTTCCTCGCAACTAAGATTAGCTACGCCAACGAGGTGGCCAATATCTGCTATCGACTGGGGATCGACTCCGATGTCGTGCTCAAAGCGGCGGGGAAGGACCCGAGAATCGGCCCGCTCTTTCTCAGGCCAGGTCTGGGATTCGGAGGCAGCTGCCTTCCGAAAGACGTGAAGGCTCTGAGGCAGAAGGCCCGGACACTACGGTACCCCGGCCGGCTCCTAAACGCGGTCTTGGCGGTCAACGACGAGCAACCGTCCGAAGCCTCCTTCATCCTCAAGGAGGCGCTGGGGACCCTGAAGGGAAGGAGAATCGCGGTGCTTGGCCTCTCGTTCAAGGGAAATGTGGACGATGTCCGCGAGACTAGGGCCGTCCCCCTGATCACAGGCCTCTTGGCCAACGGAGCTGAGGTCGTCGCATATGACCCTATGGCGACATCCAACTTCATCGATCTCATGCCGACCATCATGTACGCTGCATCTGCTAAGGAGGCGTTGAACGGAGCTGACGCGTGCGTCATCCAGGCGGATTGGCCGGAGTTCAGACGGCTCGGAAGGAAGGAGTTCTCCAGGATGAGAAACGCTGTGGTCGTCGACGGCAGGAGGTTCCTCGTACCCGCGAAGGTCGAGGAGGCTGGAGCCCGCTATTACGGAATCGGATACAGACCTGCCAGTAAGCCATGATTCGCTTTGAGTCACACCAAATCATAATAAGGAGTCGAACCTTCTAAGTTGACTTCGGGACGGCATGAAGGTTAGCATTGTGCTCAACCTCCTGAATGAGAAGAGGCACGTAAGAGACCTCCTCGACAGCTTGCTGGTTCAGGAGGGGCCGGTCGAGATTCTCGTCGTAGATGCCGGAAGCTACGACGGCACCATTGAGATTGTGAGAGCCTATGCCGAGAAGCACCCCGGGATCAGGCTCCACCAGCACCCTGGCACGAGGGGCGAGACAACCAACTTCGGAATATCCCAGGCCACTGGAGATGCAGTCGCGACGATCGGAGGTGACTGCATCGCGAACCCATTCTGGGTGAGCGAGTTGCGGAGATCCCTCAGGGACCACGATATCGTCGCCGGAAAGACTATCAACATAGGGTATCACGCGTTCGAGGACCTAGGGCGCGTTGAGCTGTTTCACCGCGGGATGGACATATCCCATCCCAGCGCGAGCATGGCCTGGAAGAGGGAGGTCCTGGACGCTGTCGAGGGCTTCGACCCTTGGTTCGTCACGGCGGAGGACATCGATGTCAACCTGCGGGCGGTCTCGATGGACTACACTCTCGGAGTGAATGAGAACGCCATCGTGTATCATCGGACGAAAGGCAGCTTCAAGGGGTTCTTCAAGCAGGCCTTCTGGAATGGTTGGGGGAGGAAGCAGCTGACGATGAAACACGGCTATCTCTGGTCGTCCTACAAACCAACCAGGCTGATCGAGACGTCGAAGTCCATCTGGGCAGTATCGAGGCTTGCAGTCGCCGTGCTCGGTTATCTCATGTGCAAGCTGTTCGAGACACCTCCGGAGGGTGGCGACAAGTCGAAACAGAGGCAATCCCGGACTGAGAGGTCGAGGCTTCTGTTTCCCGGGAGATGATGTGTTGTCCGAGTCGATGGTGTCGGTGATAATCCCCACGATGAACGAAGAGAAGAGCGTCGGCCTTGTGATTGAAGAGGTCAGGAACGCGTTCGCCGGAAGGCGAGAGGCAGAGATCCTCGTGGTGGACACGAACTCGAAGGATAGGACCACGGAGATAGCGGCGTCGCTCGGAGCGACCGTCCTCGATGAACCTAGACGCGGTTATGGCAGGGCGTACAGGACAGGCTTCGAGAACGCCAAGGGCGATTTCATAGCGACCTTGGATGCCGACATGACCTACCCGGCGACTGACCTGCCTGGTCTCGTGGATATGCTGGACTCCGAAGGGCTGGATTTCATCACGACCGATCGGTTCGCCAGGATGGAAAAGGGAGCGATGAGGACTAAGCACAGGGTCGGCAACTGGGTCCTGTCAACCGCTATGCGACTACTCTTCAGGGTGCGGGTTCGAGACTCCCAGAGCGGGATGTGGATCTTCAGAAGATCCGTCTTGGATGTGGTCGAGCTGGAGAGCCTCGAGATGGCGATGTCAGAGGAGATCAAGATCGAGGCGTTCAGGAAGGTGAGGGCGAAGGAAGTCCCGATAACCTACAGGGTGCGGATAGGTGAGGTCAAGCTGAACAGCTGGCGGGACGGTCTCGGCAATTTGAAGTTCCTGTTCAGGAAGAGATTCTGAGCTACTTCTTCCTTCTCCTCAGGAAGTTCGCGTATATCACAAACGCGACGCTGAGCAGCGCTATGGATGCGATCACGCTCACCGCCAACACCGTACCGATGCTGTCGGATGCCGGTTCGTGGATGAACATGGTGAGCACGATATCGTCTCCCGTCATCATAATCGACCGCTCCGAGAGGACCGTTCCATGGTCCACGTCGACGACATCGATCCTGATGACCTCCCCCACAGCGCCCTGTTCAGGTACCACCAGATATACGATGCACGAGCCGTCGAGGCAGAGGACTCTGTGAGATTCCTCGCCTTCGTGATGCGTCACCACCTCCAGCTGCCTTACCGGCACGTTGTTCCCTTGTCTGACCGTGACCTCTATCCCGATGAGCTTAGAGAGGGTGGCGTTCAGCGTCTGGTGGGAATGTACTTCGTCCCCGACGAAGGCTGATGCCGAGATGAGCAGGTTGCCGACGACGCCTGCCACTCGGACTATGGGTGTCGAGGAGTGGGCCTCAGAGCACATGACAAGACCGTGTGACCACACCTGGAAAACATAGACCGCGTACGCCGAGTAGTCCCATGTCTGGTCAGGATTCCAAGTCACAGTGAGGACGTCCGGCAGCAGGTCGCCGTCTGCGGTCGAATCGTCCACCTCGACGGCCGGTCCTGGCCCCGATGGGACTACCTCCCCGTCTCCCCGCAGAGCGAACGAGAACTCGTCCCACGAGGTCTCGGCTATCCGGAGTTCAGAGTATGCCTCGTCGAAACTTGTGTCTTCCGGGACGTACACTCCAAGGCCGAGCGAGACATCCATGCCTTCCGTTCCACCTACATGAACCGTTTCGTGGCGTATGATTGCTGGTTGGTGCGATTGAGCGACGAGTAGCGCAGAGTACTTGACTTCCGCAGGAAGGTCACGCTCGCACACCTCCTCTGCGATGCTAGCCACATCGAGGTACCATGGCTCCTCGGAGCGCTCGGAGGAGCGCATCGCCGAGGATGTCAGGTCGTGATAGAGTCGGTCGTATCCGAAACCCAAGACCGAGAGCCAGTCGAGGCTGTCGACGACATCGTCGATGTGACAAAGGTCGAAGGCGCCCATCGATGTGGAGCATGAGGAACCATAGAGCGCCCAGTCGATGTAGTCGTCCACGATGACCTCTGCGAACTCCTCGACCGACTGTGAGGTGTCTGATGTCAGATCGTTGATGATGTCCATGTACGGGAGTCCCTCGGAAGGCACGAGCAGCTCGCTCCCAACTAGGATGTCCGCATACCCGCTGACCTCGTAGGCGGTCTCCAGGGTAGCACCGTTGCATATGTCAAGCACGACCATGTCGATTCTTCTGTCAAGGGCCTCGCTGGTCATGGACAGCGCCGAGCGAAGCTCAGGAAGGGTCAGAATGTCGTACCCATCTGGGCACAACCCTCTCCACCCCCCGCCGTGACCCCATAGGACCAGCACGAGGTTGTCGGCGGGGTATTGGGTCGCTGAGTAGACCACGAAATCTCGCAGTGTTGCAGACGACCCCGTGTTGACCTCGTCTCCGCCCGGTATGACTTCTCCTCCGTCATCCAGCTCGGGAGACACGATGATGGGATCGAAGTAGTTGTCATCGTGCTCTATCTTCAGCAGTCTGGAGTCGCCCTGTTCCGGCGGGTCCACCAGGACTATTACATCAACTCCTTCGGCGTGAGTAGCAGCCTCGAGTTCGTTGATATCCTGCGCCCACGGAGGTGGGTCATCGATGTCGGCCGCCATGTATACCATGACGGTCCATGTAGATGTCACCTGACCGACCAGCGCCTTCGGGTGCACCTGCGTGCCGGATACCACCATCGAAGCTGCCGCCACGGAAAGTAGCGCAAGACCTGCGACCCTTGAGCGATAAACAACCCCCACGAATCACACCATCCCAGCCATTCTGAGGCTCTTCCTCACAGTCGATTTGAACGAATCAAGATTGGCCCTGCGATATAGGCATGCCGCCGGATGGTATGCGATCATTCCTCGGAACCTCCTTGCGCCTACCTCCAGGGGGACCTCTTTGTTCGTGACATCTGCCATCTTCTTCGTGGTCCCGAAGAGACTGCGAGCTACAGTCTGCCCCATCGCACATATGACGACCGGATTCATAGACGCCAGCTCGGTGCGTAAATGCTCAGCGCACGCGGAGAGTTCGTCCTGTTTCGGTCTCCTGTTCTCGGGGGGCCTGCATCGCACGAGGTTCGTTATGTAGACCGCTCCTCTGCCAACACCCGCCTCCTCGAGTGCCTCGTTCAGGATCCGGCCTGCCCTACCAACAAACGGCTCGCCTGCCAGATCCTCTTCCCGACCAGGGGCCTCGCCTACGAAGACTATCCTGGCTCCACGTGGCCCAATCCCGTTCACTATGTTGGCTCTTCCCGTCCATAGACGGCATTTCCTGCAGTTCGTCAACATGTACCCTGTGGATGTCATATCACGTGAGGTCCTTCGCTTTGAAGATCGAGATCAGCTCGACGCCGCTGCTGGAAAGCGCGGAGGCTGCTCCCTCCTCCCTGTCGACGACGACGATGGCCCTGGAGACTCTAGCCCCCTTCTCCCTCAATGCGTGGACGACCCTCAACGTGGACCCGCCAGTTGTGGCGACGTCCTCGACTATCACGAACTCGTCCCCTTCGTGCACTTCACCTTCGACCAGTTCCTTTGTCCCGTGGTCCTTCGCCTCATTGCGGACCATCACGTACGGCCGTCCAGTCTCCAGTGCGACCGCCACCGCGAGAGGCACTGCCCCAAGCGCCATTCCGGCTATCTTGCGGTCGTCAACATACGGCGCCATCGCCTTGGCAATCTCCCTTAGCACGGCCGGGTCTGTGCTCGCGCGTTTGATGTTCACGAAGTAGCTGCTCCGCTTCCCAGAAGCAAGGACGAAGTCTCCAGTTTGCACGACGTTGAGGTCCATCAGCATCTCTCTGAGCATGCGATCGTCACCTTACCAAGGCACATTCTTTTTTCCCATCTTATAACCTATTATGTTGATTCCGCGATGCAGGACCGGGACGATGATGAGAAGGGCGAAAAGGCCCCATATCGCGTTGCCCGTGACGTAGTGCTGGTCGAACCAGTCGAATCGGAATATCGCCAGCAGGATCACTGCTCCGACCACGAAGTTGTACTGGTCCAGTCCGGGCGCTCTTAGACCCCGGTCGACCCCAAGCCTTCTCTTCACGAACGATCCGATGCTGTCCCCGACCATCGAGCCAACGCTCAGGCACAGCACTACCAGCAGGGCGGAGGGCCATTCACCGAAAGTCCATGCGTCTCCAAGTTCCGCCGTCCGTGCCGTCCCGATCTGGAGGATTCCGAACAGCATGCCGCAGGTTGCCCCGCCGATGAACCCCCTCCATGTCTTGCCGTCTCCGAGTATCCGGCGCCCTCTCCACGTCCTTCCGAAATCCATCGGCGTTCCCCCGCCGACAAGGACCGCAGCTGGGTTGGGTATGAGGGCCGGCAGCATCAACCACAGGCCTGCAAAGGCCGCCTCCAAAGGGGACATCTTCGGGGGCATATTGCAGAAGTGCATTATAACTGAAACGCAAGGGGCCATCGTTCCTTAAGCGGTTTCGGATCAGCCATATCACGATGTGAACTCACTTACGACTGGGACGTAGGCCCTGGCACACGTCCGATGTGGCATCGCCTTACGGCGGCTCTCCGGAGAAGAAGTCGAGCACGCATGGCACGGGAAGGTCGCATCTCGAAGCGCCCAATACCTCCTCGAACTGGACCGCCCTTCTATCCAGCACCACAGCCATACCTCTGTCCGTCTCCGACCGTATCAGCCTGCCCACGGCCTGGAGCAGCTTCCTCCCAGTGGGCGCCTTGACGGCATGCTCCCAGCCGTCTCCGAACTTGATCTCGCAGAAGTACTGGAGCGCGCGATGACGGGCTGTGGGTTTCGGATACGGTATGCCTGCGATTATCGCCAGCTCCATCTCGTCACCGGGAAAGTCTACCCCCTCGCTGACACGTCCGCCGGAGACGGCGTGCATCACCGCGTTCCCGTGTGCGGACTTGAACTGCTGGACAGCATCCATCAAGTTCCTCTGCCCCATCGACCGCTCCTCCGTGTAGACATGAACCCCCGCGGCGAAGTCCACCAGGGTGCTGACTCGGTGCATGGTCGCGTACGAGGGGTAGAATATTATCGTGTTCCTCCTGCATGCCGACACGACCGATGTTATGTGCGCTGCGATCCGGTCGACGATGTCAGGGTCTCGTTCCAGGTCCTCGTGCCTGGTCGTTACGTCGCCAACGAAGATTATCTTCCTGTTACGTGGGGGGAACGGCGACTCGATCTCTGCCCTCATGGAATCCCTCGGCAGCCCCAAGGACAGGACATAGTCGTCAAGCGGCCGCAAGGTGCCCGACATGTGTACGCTGGAGTGGCACTCGAGCACCGGCTGGCAGGCGATCGACGCATCGAGGCAGTATGCTTCGAAAGCGCTCGTGTCAGATTTGACCACCAGCTTGACGTATTCCCCCTCTTCCAGGGTGTGCCAGAGAGTAAGGAACCCCGCCACCCGGTGTATGTATGACCTCGGCAGCCTCCCCGCGCCCTTTCGAGCGTCGCGCACCATCTCTCCGTAGTTGCTCAGCTGGGAATAGACGCCCTTCAGCTTAGTGCTGGTCTGATGGGTTCCGAACATCAGTTCCTCCTCCAGGAAGGACTGAGGGATGATCCCGTCCTCGTCTATGAGATATTCCTCCACGGCCCGTTCCAGCGAGTTGCCGAGGAGGTCGACCAGGTCGCTCATGCTCGTCCCAACCGCCACCTCGGGGTCGCCGAACTCATCGATCTCGCTCTCGGCCAGCCTCAGGGTGACCTCAGAGAGCCTGGAGGACTTCAGCTCCCGGGCGAACGGTGGCAGGTTGTGCGCCTCGTCCACGATCAGGGCGACATCGCACAGAGAGCACCCCATCCAGTCGAGGAGCGTGTGTCTTATGAATCCATCGAAGAACATGATGTACGGCGCTGCGACCACGTCCGCGGCTGGGAGATGCATCTTCGTCGCCTCGTACGGGCAGAGAGTCCGTTCCTGACAGTAGTCGGCGAACTCTTCCGCGGTCGGAAGCTCCCGCCTCAGATGCCTCGTTACCTCCTGCATGTCCTGCGACATTATGGACGCGAAGTAGACACACGCATCCTCCTCTCCACGCATGACCCTGGCCTTTCTCTCGCCACAAACCTTCGAGAGCTCCTCAGGGTTCCCGTCGGCAAGCTCGGAATCGACCTTCGCCAAGGGACACATGTTCCTCCTCCCCTGGAGGGCTATGCCGAAGTGGTTCCTGGTGCCTTTTATGCCACGCAGCTCATACATGACCTGACGCTGCTGCGAGTTCGTGCGTGTCAAATAGAGCAGCTTCTTCCCCCGGCGGTGACACACGTCCAGGGCGCCGTAGAGTGAACACACGGTCTTTCCGGTCCCTGTCCCGCTCTCGACCACAAGATGGCCTCGGCTCTCGCATGCTGAACGGACGAGGTCGATAAGCCTCTCCTGACCTTGTCTAAGGCGATACGGAAAACCATCAAGTGACATCTGCGAAGTCCGAGAGACAAGTGCGCTCTAAACGCTTTGCCCTGCATCGGCGAATATAGGCAATAGGGGGTCGGCCTACTCCCTAGACCATATGTCTTCGGGGATATCGTCGTAGACTGTCGTGTCTTCGTCTAGGTTATCCTGGAACCTACCTCTCCCGTATATCAGCTCGGATATGCGTTCCTTCTGGAACATCCAGTAGTGGATGCGCCATTCCCGGCCGTCGTACAGGGTGGTCTCCTCGCGCTCGGTCGTCAGGATGCCCGCGTCCTCCAGCATATAGAACGCATCCCTGTCCTCAGGCTCGAGCACGTTGTCGATTATCCTCTCGCTGTATCCGAAGAAGTTCATGACATGCTGAGCCATCGCCCTCGCCTCTTCCTCGGGCATGCCCTGCTTGTCGATGCTGTTCTTGATCGCCTTCGTGAGATGCTCGACAGTGAGCGTCGCATTGGCGACGCTAACGTCTGACTTCTTCAGCTTCGTGATGATATTCAAGGATTCACTCAACGGTTCTACACGTCTTTTCATAACAAACCTGCCCCCGAACCTCGAAAAACCCCTTGCTCTCGCAACAGAGATTTATTTAGATGGTCGAGGTATAAATACCTTGGCTTTCGACGAGCGCATTGCACGATATTACGGGATTATGCGATGTCGTCGGGATCCGAAAGAGGATACTGGTGGTCATACATGTTGGCGGAGTTCAGTGTCGTGCCTGTCGGAGCAGGTGAGAGCGTGAGCCGGTACGTTGCGGATTGCCTTAGGATCGTCGACAAGTCTGGTGTCGATTATCACCTCAATCCGATGGGCACCGTGCTCGAAGGGGATTTCGACGATGTCATGGCAGTGATTGCCGCCTGCCACAAAGCAATCACTGCCTCCTGTGCTAGGGTCCTGACGACCATAAGGATCGACGATCGGAGAGGCACTGAGGACGGGCTCCGCTCGAAGATCGAGTCAGTCGAAAGCAAAGTGGGGAAAAGACTAAGATGAAGGGGTTTCAGAGGTAGCCAGGGATTCTCAGGCGCACGGTCAGAACCGCAGGCCCAGACCAGAGAACGGTCCCCAGAAGCCCACCAGTATTATGAGCACGGTCGCGCTCAGAATGAGAGCCACCCTGACCCACTTGTTCATATCGGTCCTCATCAACGCCCCGAGTAGCATGGCGGCGGTAATGACGAACAGGCCAAGAGCCTTCACGACCATCCCCGCATCCACACCAGTGGCTGTGTCTGCGACGCCATAGATTATGGATCCGATCATCAGCAGGAACAATCCTGCGACGACTCCGAGGGCAAGCCAAAGATCCGAAGCGAAAGCCCTTACGTATTCGCTTGCCGGTTTGTGTACCGGTTGGTACTGCATTCCATAGGCAGGGTACGGCGCCTGCTGTGGGGGTTCATTACTCTGTTCAGGAGACATTTTTATCCCTTCCGACCGCATATTGATTGGCTGGGGAATATCTTTTTCGCAAAAACTATATAAAGCCGGCATTCGGGCCTCCCCGTCCCCGACCGCCTGTCGAAAAGGCGTCTATCTTGCACGCGGTGTCGCCGACCGTAGCCTCTGTCAGCAGCCGTTCTTGGGGCGCATGCCCTCATCGTCCTGTGCACGTCTGTCCCTCACAACGACCAACCTGCACTTGCGAACGCGTGCGACTACGGGCTTTCCGAAATGTACTTCCAAACACCACACGTCCTGAGCAACCGAGATCCTTCTTGCCCCGCTTCTTTCGGACCCTAACGCACTCGATAAATCTCGGAATATATAAAGGTTATATGTCTGCGCACACAAACGTGCATCAAGACGTTGCCAAAGTGTGATATATGGAACGCTGAAGGGCCAAGAGAACCGCGGTCATGCGCACTGCGCGCACGGTAAGGTCACTCCGCCCCCGTGTACTCCTCCGCTTTCTCCCTGACTCTCCCGAGCTCCCTTTCGAGCCAGGAGGCCTCGTCGTCGGTGGTCGCCCTCGTTACCTTCGCTGGGGTCCCCAGAGCCAGGGATTTCGGCGGGATCGTAGTCCCCGGAGCGACCACGCTGCCTGCAGCCACTATCGAACCCCTACCTAGCGTCACGCCGTCGAGGACTATTGCTCCTATGCCAATCAGCACGCAGTCTTCGACCGTGCACCCGTGCAGCCTCGCCCCATGGGAGATCAGGCATCCACGGCCAACCGTGACCGGCCCTCCTCTGGGTGCTTCGACGAACGATGCGTCCATAACCGCCGACCCCTTCCGGATGACGACTCGATCATCGTCTCCTCTCAGGATGGCACCTGGCCAGATAGTGACGTCATCTTCGAGAACGACCTCTCCAATCAGGATTGAATCACGGTCGACATATGCGCTCGCTGGAATCTCCGGCTTCTTGTCCCTGTAGCTCCTGATGGACATCGCCGGGGAATCGGTGTTCGTGCGTTATTATGTTTCACATGGCAGACAGGGCCCTGCCGGACACATTTATTACCGCTGAGGTTCCATATCGGTGCACAACCCCCAACATTCGTATATCATTGCTTGTCCGGTTGGAATGGAGGAGCGTCTCGTGCCCGACGAAGTCATCGACGATGCGAACATGGACAGCGAAGTCTGTGCTTTGCTGATGGAGATCTGTGAAAGCCCGAATGCCGAGAGTGCCTATCCGTTGATCGCCTCGAGACTCAGGAGGCTGACGGATGCGGACTACGCCGGGATTCTCGTCTACTCGCCGGGGCATTCAGATGTGAAGTTCATCGGATTGGACGGATTAGAGTCCGACAGCCTCGCCAAGCTGCCTCAGGTACTGGTCACTCCTGATGTCCGCGACCGTCTGGCGAAGAGCCCAAGAGGCACCGCGATCTTGATTGACAGAGACGAGGATGTCCCCTCGGGAGCTCGGGATATGTACAGGGCCCTCGTCCTCGGAAGCGTGATAACGGGGCCGGTGTTCATCGGTGGAGAGCTGGTTGGGTTCCTGATCGTTGCCAGAACGAAGGAAAGACAGCGGTTCGCCGAGCCCGAGGTGAGGATCATCTCTTCGCTGTCTGTCTCAATGGCCTCCATTTTTAGTCACCTGAGAACGACCCACAGGCTCGCGAGGACGAAGGAGGCGACGGATAGGGTGCTGTCTGTGGCGCCGATAGGCCTGATGACCGTCGACTCCAAAGGCATGATCCTGTCTGTCAACATGCACATGCTGGCCATCCTATCGAGCGAATCGGAGCAGGAACTGGTCGGAACGAACGTCTTCGAGATATCTGCTATAGTGAAATCCGGACTCGATGTTCTTTTCATGCAGGCGTTCGAAGGCAACGCCGGCGAGAAGAACGAAGTGCACTTCGTCCCCGTTCCCGACAAGGTGTTCTACCTCCATGTCAGGGTGGCGCCTGTCGTTTCCGAGACAGGTGACGTGGAGTCTGCCCTGTTGGTGGCCATGGATGTGACGTCGAACATACGTCTCCAGAGTCAGCTCGAGAGGTCGTACGAGAAGCTAATCCAGACTTATCAGGAGCTCGAGCGCGTGACCAAGATGAAGACGCAGTTCATTGACATCGTCTCCCACGAGCTGAGAACGCCCCTGACTGTCATGAGGGGGTATATCGACCTTCTGGAGGCGGAGTACGCTCCCATAGCTGAACCCAAGTTTTCGCACAAGCTCGAGAAGATACGGGCGAACACGGACAAGCTGTACGCACTTGTCGAGAGCATGCTCGACGTCAGCCGGCTTGAGAAGGGCACGCTGGAGATCAAAGTCGAACCTACGAAGGTCGACACCATCCTGGAGGAGGTTGTCAAGGCTCGGTCCCCCGACGCCGTGGAGAAGAAGCAGAGCATGTCCCTCGAGGTGGAGGGCGAGTTGCCGTTGATCAATGCCGACAGACGGAGGGTCAGGGACGTGTTCAACAACATCTTGGACAATTCCATCAAGTACACGGAAGAGGGCGGCAGGGTGCAGATAGGCGCGAGAGACGAGGGCAAGATGATACATGTATGGTTCAGGGACAACGGGGTCGGTATCCCGCTTGAGAACATCGGGAAGATATTCGACAGGTTCTATATCGTGGCCAGCGATGATCTCTCGCACCAGGTGAACAGGATAGGCCTCAGCCTGCCGATATCGAAGGGCATAGTGGAGGCCCACGGCGGAAGTCTCTGGGTCGAGAGCCAGGTGGGGAAGGGCAGCGTGTTCCATGTCAGCTTACCCAAGGAGCCGTCTAGGTAGGTTTCTAATACATTCAGTTCTTCTCCGCCTCGATGGACCGCAGAGGCCACTCGACGGCGATCATGCTGACGGTGTTTGCCAGCCTGATATGGGGCACCTCCTTTCCGGGCGTGAAGTGGGGCCTCAACTTCGTGGGAAACGATATTCTCTTCCTTTGGCTGAGGTTCGCCGTCGCCACCGTCGTGACGCTCTCGATAGTGCTCTGGCTGAAGAAATTCTCGTTCTCTGTCCTGGGTAAGCCGGTCGTCTGGCTCATCGGAGGAGTCAACGCTGCGGCCTTCGTCACCCAGTACGTCGGCCTTAACTACACAACGGCATCCAAGACCGCCCTGCTGGTCGACATAAACGTTGTCGCGGTCGCGATAATATCATATTTCGTCTTCTCCGAGCGGATAGGCTCGAAACGAGCGTTCGGCATCGCCTCGGGGGTCGCAGGTGTAGTCATGATTACCGGTGAGGGGGGTTTCTCGTTCGATAGATCGGAATTTGTCGGCGACCTGTTGGTCTACGGATGCGGTTGGCTCTGGGCGCTCTTCATCATCCTCAACAAGAAGATGCTTGCGCATTACTCTGCAGTGGAGCTGAGCTCCTCAGTGATCGTGACTTCCGCCGTCTGGCTCCTCATCCCGGTGACCTATCTCTACTTCGCGGGGGCAGATTTCACGGTAGAGACGCCTGCATGGTTCGCCATCATATACCTAGGGGTGATCTGCACATCGGTCGCCATACTCCTCTGGGCCATGGGTCTTGAGGGCGTATCCGCGACTTCCTCCGCCACGATAATGCTGTTGGAGATAGTCACGGCTCTGGTCATATCGATGTCGCTCCTTGGGGAGAGCCTCGGACCCTTCGCAGCGATCGGCGCAGCCCTGGTGCTGGTCTCGGTCTATCTCGTGGCATCAGGAGATAGACGGTCCAAATCGACCACGATGGCACACACTTAGCGTCACGTCTCCGCTCGCCCTCTGCGCCCTAGCGAAACCCAGAGCCTTCTCCATGTCCCCCCGTCTATCGTGCGACGCGTCAATCAGGAACTTGGCCTGCCGTTATCCGGAAAACCTCTTTATCGGGGGGATGCATAGACTGTCCGATTCATATGGCCCGAGAGGAGAAGCTAGCCGGAGTGTTCGACAGGATCGACAGGGACAAGAGCAGACACATCTCCCGGATCCGACGTCTGTTGAGACAGCCCAGCTCGAGCCAGGAGGACCTGGGCATCGAGGAATGTGCAGAGCTCGTGGGCAAGATGTACTCCGAGGTCGGCTGCGAGAAGGTCGAGGTCGTCGAGACCAAAGGCAACCCAGTTGTCTACGGGGAGTGCAAGGGTAGCTCTGACAGGACGCTCCTCGCTTACTTCATGTACGACACCATGCCGTTCAACGAACCAGGGTGGAAGCACCCCGCGATGGGCGCGAAGATAGTCGACATGAACCTCCCCTCCGGCAAGGTCAAGTCCATCGTGAACCGGGGTGCGGACAACACCAAGGGACCGCTGGCTGCGTTCCTCAACTCGGTCGAGGCGTGCTGCAAGAGCGAGGGGAGGCCCCCGGTCAACCTTATCCTGATCGCCGAGGGAGAGGAGGAGCTCGGCAGCCCGAACCTGCCAGCGTACGTGAGGAAAGACAAGAAGCGTCTGTCGAGGTCCGATGCGTGCTATTTCCCCTTCTTCGGCCAGGAGGCCGCCGGAGGTTGCACTCATTTCCTGGGCGTGAAGGGCGTCGTGTACTTCGAGATGACCAGCAGTGGGAAGCGCTGGGGCCGCGGTCCTCAGGAGTTTGCGATACACAGCGCCAACAAGGCCTGGGTGGACAGCCCGGTCTGGAGGCTCATCGACGCGCTGGGTACGATGTCCAAGGACAACGGCAACGAGATACTCATCGACGGTTTCCACGACGATGTGGCGCCCCCGTCCAAGGAGGAGAGAGGGCTGATCAAGGACCTTGCGAAGCGGATCGACCCCGCAGGCTTCAAGAGAACGCTGAAGGTGAAGCGTTTCATGGCCCCCGACGACAGACCCGAGGAGCTGATGAACCTGTTCACCTTCGGCACGACGCTGAACATCGACGGCATCTGGGGCGGATACATGGAGAAGGGTTCGAAGACCGTCCTGCCTCACGAGGCCACGTGCAAGGTCGATATCAGGCTAGTCCCGAATCAGAAGAAGGAGAAGATGATGCCCCTCGTGAGACGACACCTGGACGCGCATGGTTATTCCGACATCATGCTCAAAGAGATCGATACCGGGTACGACTGGTGTAGCATGAGCGTCAAGGCACCAATCGTTCAGGCCATGCTCCGCTGCTACAGGGCGTTCGGTCACAAGCCAGAGATCTGGCCGACCAGCGGAGGGGCAGTGCCGTTCTACGTCTTCAACCGCATACTCAAGTTGCCGTTCACGATGGGCGGGATCGGACACTCCGCGCTGCCGCACAGCCCGAACGAATACATGGTCATCCAAGGCAACAAGAAAGTGGCGTCCCTGACAGACACCGAGAAGTTCAATGTGCGGTTCATGGACGAGTTCGCACGAGGGAACTAGAGGGCAGCCTTGTAGGCTTCGAGTGTGGTTTCTGCGGTTTCCGCCCACGAGAATCCAGCGACTCTCTCCCTACCCGCGGCACCCATTCTCGATCGCATGTCCACGTCTCTGAGAAGGCCCGTGATAGCCTCCGCCAATCCGGCGGTGTCTCCGGGATCGACGAGTATGCCGTCGACCCCATCTCTGACGAGCTCCGGGACTCCTCCAACCCTAGTCGCCACCGTCGGCTTCCCGCAGGCCATGGCTTCCATGAGCGAGAGTCCCCACCCCTCGTTCCTCGATGGCAGGGCGACCACGTCCGCATCTGAATAACACTGGAGCAGTTCGTCCTGATCTATCGATTGAAAGAACTCCACTGCATGGGCGACCCTCGCCCTATCGGCCAGCAGCCTGAACCATTCCTCGGTGTCGATTCCTCTGAATCCAGTCTTCGCGACGACGCGCAGTTTCGCGTCAGGCAAGGTTTCGTGAATCTGCTCCATTGCCAGGATGAGATGCTCCAGACCCTTACGCGGCTCGAATCCTCCCACGAAGAGAACGGTCTGTTCCTCGGACCTTCTCTCGGGCAGGGCAGAGAACTCGTCGATGTCGATGCCGTTGTAGGCGATTTCGGACTCGAGGCCGTGTTCGCGCTCGAGAGCCTCCTTCCAGAAGGAGGAGACGACGAACCTGTGGTCCGCGTGTCTCACAGCCTTCTTCTCGAACTCGAACAACCGTGGCTCTGCGAAGTCGTCTATGTGATGGACCGTTCGGAAGACTGGAGCACGCAGTTGTCCGGCAGACTTCATCCTGTGCAGAGCGGTCCCGCCAACACAGTCCTGGGCATGGTATATGTCGGCATCGCCTGGCAGGGCCTTCGTATAGGCGCGGATCATCCGTTCAAGGCGTACCATGAGGTCCCCGTGCCACTCGAAAGAATGGATGCAATACGGAACTGCGACGCCTCGGTAGTAACCGTGGAGAGATAGGTCGTCGCCTTCCCTGGCCAGCGAGTGGAGGGTGACACCCACCCCCCTATTCATCAGATGCTCGGCGAGCTTCAGCGCATGCGCCACACCACCTCTCGCTCTCGTGCTGTATGTGAGCATTGCCACTTCCAACGCATCGCCCCCGTTCCTCGCCTGAGACCTCGAAGAACCTTCGTCGACAAAACTGTTTCCTCGGGCTGACGCTAGGCGGCTCCTGCACATATTTGGACGTGGCGGTCCCGGCTCATAGGAGTCTTTCTCCGTGACTCGAGGTGTCATCCCCTCTCGTTGTCTGGGAAACGTTATTAAGGCCGGCGCATTTATCCCCGTGCTGAGGCTACCGGTTCACACCTCTGGTAACGCTGTGAACACCGTTTCGCCAGGGCTTGTGTACATAAACCGGACGCTTCACCGGGGCGGCCGCTTCGGAAGGAATAGGCGGCGTGGAGGACAGCCTCCCCGGACTGAGATGGCACGCGCGGCGTTTACCTACGATATCTGCTTCAGGCGGAGTGAAGAATGCTAAACGGGCCGAAGGAACCACGCAACGAAACCAACGAGCATCTGCTATGGTTCGACCAGATTGGCCTGAACGACGTCTCCAAGGTCGGCGGGAAGAACGCCTCGTTGGGGGAGATGCTCAGGCATCTCGCTGACAAAGGGATACGCGTCCCTGAGGGTTTTGCAGTAACCACCAAAGCTTTCAGATGGTTCGTCGAGAGCGCGGGACTCGGCGAGCAGATCAAAGATATTCTCGAGGGAGTCGACCCTGACGACCCATCGGACGTTTCCGAGAGGGGACTCAGGGTGCGCAGAGCGTTCCTGGATGCGGAGTTCCCGGGAGAGCTCAGGCGGGAGATCGCATACGGCTACTGGGAACTCGGCCGGAGGCTCGGTTTGCGCGACCCGAGCGTGGCGATCCGTTCGAGCGCAACCACTGAAGATCTTGATGGCGCCTCTTTCGCCGGTCAGCACGAGACGATACTCAATGTGAAAGGTGAGGCCGGTGTGCTGAAGGCGATGAGGCAGTGCTTCGCCAGCCTGTTCACCGACCGCGCAATAGCGTACAGGGCCCACATGGGATTCGGACAGCTGGGAAGCGCGCTCTCAGTGGGCGTACAGAGGATGGTCAGGAGCGACCGGGCATGCTCTGGTGTGATGTTCACGCTGGATACCGAGAGCGGCTTCGACAAGGTCGTCTACATAACTGGTTCCTGGGGCTTGGGGGAGATGATCGTCCAGGGTGCCGTCAACCCCGACCAGTTCTACGTATTCAAGCCTGCCCTCGGCAGGTTCGACGACCCTATCGTCGAGAAGAAACTCGGCACCAAACAGCACAAACTGGTATACGCCTCCAAGGGCCATGGCATGATCGATATCGAGGTGCCCACCAAAGATAGACAGAGATTCGTTCTCGATGACGGTGAGATAATCACGCTCGCCAAATGGGCGTGCATCATCGAGGAGCACTACAAGAAGCCCATGGACGTGGAGTGGGCCAAGGACGGTCTGACTGACGAGCTCTACATCGTTCAGGCCCGTCCCGAGACAGTCCACGCCGCCAAGGCGAAGGAGAGTGTGCTCGAGACGTTTGTGCTAGAGGAGCGGAGCGAAGTGCTCGTGCAGGGCGAGGCGGTCGGCCAGAAGATAGGCGCGGGTGTCGTGAACGTCCTTGAGAGCGCTTTCGAGATATCAGAATTCAAGAAGGGCGAGGTTCTGGTCACCGACAAGACCGATCCCGATTGGGAGCCCATAATGCGAATTGCGTCCGCTATAGTCGCCGACAGGGGCGGAAGGACCTGTCACGCAGCGATCGTCTCGCGAGAACTAGGGATCCCATGCATAGTCGGGGCGGGGAACGGCACCAGCGTGCTCAGCGACGGACAGAAGGTGACCGTGGACACGTCGGAGGGCGATGGACGCGTCTACGAGGGCGAGATCAAGTTCAGGATCGACAGGACCGACCTGTCCCATATGCCGTCGACCCGGACGAAGATATTCATGAATGTGGCCGTTCCCGAGCACGTCTTCATGCAGGGACAGGTCCCGTGCGACGGGGTCGGACTTGCCAGGCTCGAGTTCATCATAGCGTCGCACATCGGCATCCATCCGCTCGCGCTGGTAGAGTACGACGAGCTCGTCAAGCGCGCGAAGGACGAGCCTGAGGTTGCGGAGATCGTCGCGAAGATAGACGAGCGGACCCACGGCTACGAGAGCAAGACGGACTTCTTCCTCGACAGACTTGCGTGGGGCGTGGGCAAGATTGCCGCGACGTTCTATCCGCGTGACGTGATAGTCCGAATGTCGGATTTCAAGACGAACGAGTATGCGAACCTCATCGGAGGTAAGCTGTATGAGCCTCTGGAAGCCAACCCGATGATCGGGTGGCGGGGCGCCGCACGCTACTACGACGAGAAGTTCAGCCCGGCCTTCGCCCTCGAGTGCGCCGCCCTGAAGAGGGTAAGGGACAGCAAGGGTCTCACCAACGTCAAGGTGATGATCCCGTTCTGCAGGACCCCGGACGAAGGTCGGAAGGTGATCGAGACCATGGCCGACTTCGGTTTGAGGCAGGGCGAGAACGGGCTGGAGGTCTATGTCATGTGCGAGATCCCCAGCAACGTCCTCCTGGCAGAGGAGTTCGCGGAGGTGTTCGACGGTTTCTCGATCGGATCGAACGACCTCACCCAGCTTACACTCGGTCTCGACAGGGACTCAGAGCTCGTATCGCACCTGTATGACGAAAGGAATCCTGCGATAAAGAAGCTCATCACGATCGCTGTGAAGGCAGTCAAGGCGAAGGGGAAGAAGATAGGTATCTGTGGCCAGGCCCCGTCCGACTTTCCGGAGTTCGCTGAGTTCCTCGTTGAGCTCGGAATCGACAGCATATCCCTGAATCCCGATAGCGTGATCAAGACGAGACTCCTGATAGCCGAGAAGGAGAAGAAGCTTAGCCGAACTAAGTGAAATGCCCACCCCTGCCATCGGCAGCTTCACTGAACACCGTCATCAGTATCGATAAATGTCTACGCTCATTGAGCGTGGAGCTAGTTGGGCAACCATTATTTTCTCCCCACCTTTCCATCTGCCTGATGGATGGGTCAGATCGCCACGGCGCCGGCCCCGGCTTCTCGTTCCCTGTCGACCTCCTTGCTCCACAGGAGCAGCAGGGCGACGGCCGCGGGAATGGTCATCAACGCCATGGCCATGATGCTTTCGACGAGGCCCCAGGCAGAGGCCATGTAGCCGAAACCTATCTCGAACACGACGAGCAGGCTCGTGAACGTGAATGCGGCGATCGCCACGACCGTGGACCGGTGCTCGGAATCCACGCGGCGGTTGATGTATGCGTTGATTATCGGCGCCTGGATACCGGCCACGAGGTATATCGGATACTGCGTTATGATTGCAGCAGGATGCCTGACCATGAACACGACGACGAAGGAGATGAGGATCGCACCGTACATGAAGACGAGCGACCTCTTCTCTCCCAGGACGCCCTCTATCCTCCTGGCCAAGCGTATCATGATTGCGGCGACGGCCAGGAAGCTAGCGAAGAAGATGCCGATCTCGAGATATCCGAGCGAAAGATCCTCGTTCATGTAGATCGATCTGAAGAACGCCATCACGTAGATGCCTATCTCGATGATTATCTGGAACAGGATCAGTATGATGATCGCTCTGGACGTTATGACTTGTTTGAGGCCCACACCGAAGTGAGCTTTGTAGGAGAACTCTCGTTTCCTCTCCACCTTGGGCTCCTTGAGCATGAACACCGCGAGCGATCCCCCCAAGGCGATGAACGCCGCGATGATGAGGGTGAGGTCCAGACGGTCAGACCATTCGACGATGAACCCGCCCACCGCGCACGCAGCTGCGTTGGTTGCGAACATGACCACGGTCGCTGTTAGCATAACCACGGTGAACTCGTTCTCGCGCTTGAGCTCGACGAGCGTGTCGTAGACGAAAGGCGTGTCCCCGCTGATTATGAAGCACACACCAACTGCCCATATGATGTTGGAGGCGACGTACTGCCAGAACTCAGTGCTGAGCCCGAAGGTGAGGAGACCTAGTGCGAACAGCCCTTCGCCCAACAGCAGGGCGACCTTCCTCCCATACTTGTCCCCGATGAGTCCGGCCGGTATCTGGAGGCCGATCATGGTGGCCCAGAACGCCGCGTCCACGACCGCGATCAGGAACAGGTCGTCGAGGTTCTCGTACGCCCATAGGGTCCAGAATGGCATCCACAGCGCGAACGATGTCACTGCACGGAACAGATAGAACCTGCGGATCCGGCTCTCTCCCGCCGCCATGAGTTGCCCGTAGCGCAAACCAGTTATAAACCTGATTGCGGACCACAGGTATCCCCCTTGGTCCGCGGAGAAGGCGTTTCGACCGCGGAAGAGACTTCTCCCGCAGTTCGGTAGCCGCCCCTACAGCTTCTTCACGATGCAGTTCATGCCGAATCTCGGAAGCATGTCGACAAACGGCTGAGGGTCGAGCATCTCCGGCGGGAACACTCCCTTCTGGTCGATCTTGCCCTGCGCGAACAGTATAGCCCCAATCACCAGTGGAGCACCGACCGTGTATGCAGTGGCGCTGTGATGGTACTTTTTCCAGCCGTCCTGATGGTTCATCGATGTGTAGATGTAGTACCCGGCATCCTTTCCGTCCTTAACACCCTTCGTTATGGTGCCAATCGCCAGGTCCCCCCTCGCCCTGTCTCCCAGCGATGCTGGGTCCGGAAGCGCTGCTGCGACGACGTCCCTTGGTGCCACCTTGACGCCCTTGACGTCTATCTTTTCCATACTGTCCAGCCCGAGCATGCCGATGGTCTTGATGGCATTGACATGGTCGTCGCCGAGGCCTATCTTGAAGTCACAGTAATCGCACCCCTTGCCGAGAACCTCCCCGATGTAGGTAGGAAGCGTCTCCTGCTCCTCGTGGTCGACGTTGTATACCGGGAGCTTCCCGACGGGGGCTGGGTAGTCGAACTCCTCCTTGCCGCTGAACGGCTCTATCTTCCTGTACGCGCCGTTCCCGTAGATCATGGGCGGCATGAGGACCTCCTCGATGAGCGTCTCAGGTGACCACATAGGCGCGAAATCGTATCCTTCGACATAGCCGTTGTCGCCGTCCCTCACGAGGATTTCCTTGACCTGGTCCAAGCGGTCGGCTCCCATCCTCGCGAATATGTTCGCTACTCCAGGGTCACACCCAATACCGAGCATGCCGATGATCCCCGCCTTTTCGTAGGCATCGGAGTACTTCCTCGCCTGGTACTGCACCGGCGGCTCCTTCACTATCTCCCCTGGCTTCTCCTTGGACAGGAAGATGTCGCTCGCCATGTCAGCGTAGCTCGCCTTCGCCATGAGGCACGCGTCCATTATCGCAAAGTTGAAGCGTGGGATCACGTTGTTGAGAACAAGATCCACCCCCTTGAACGCCTGCGCCATCCGCTCGACGTTCGTGGCGTCGAGCTTCATAGATGACACCTTATCATTCGCGATACGCTTCTCCATCTTCTGAGCCTTCTCAAGATCTATGTCTGCCAGAACGACACTGTCGAACTCCTCCGAGTTCGCCAACAGGTCCGCAGCGACCGATCCAACGGCTCCTACGCCTAGTACAACCGTCTTCATGCTTTCACATTCACCCCGGGCGCCGAAGCAGAAATTCGAGGCCCGGTGTTATCCCAATTGCTGGTGGGTTACTTAAACTTCTCGAACAATTTCGAATGGGGTTTTAAATCTTGCCAATAGGGCGCATGATATTCGAAAGTGTGCCTCTCCGATAAAACGGCGTTCGACAGGATGCTGAGGCCAGAGTGGAGTTCATCGTTTCTCTGCCGGCCTCTGCCGCATCACGCTGGGGAAACGGTCAGCATCTCGGTGTGGGAGGAACATGGCTTTCGCGAATTCCGCTTGGAAGTCTTTCTCGCCCGCCAGCTCGATGTACTCGACCCGTTTAGACAGCCGATCCGCCAGGTCTCTGATCTTGGTCGATTTGAGCGCCATCCTCGCACCCGAACCTGCAGCGTTGCCGACGAACCTGATGTGTTCAGGAGGAATGTCGGGATACATCCCGATTGTTATCGCGCTCGTAGCATCCACGTATGTCCCGAACGCGCCGGCCGCGTAGACCCTTTTCAAGTCGGAGCACGCAATGCCCAGCTTTGTCATGAGTGTCGAGACCCCTGTGAAAATCGCCGCTTTCGCCAGCTGGATCTCCTGCACGTCGTTCTGGGTGATTGTGAGGTCAACCGCCGCCTCTGCCTCCGCCGCGGACGCGAGGACGAACTCCCTCTTACCGTCTACTCCTTCTCGTACCCTGTCGCTCCAGTCGGATGGTAGCATCTTCCCGGAGTCTGAGAGGATTCCTGACCTGAACATCTCCGACAAGGCATCCACGATTCCCGAGCCACAGATGCCACGGGCGGGCGCGTCGTCCACCGTCCTGAGGTGGACATCGTTCGTTCCGACATCTATCCAGACCCTCTCGATCGCCCCGGAGGCGGCCCTCATGCCATGCTTGATGTGAGCCCCCTCGAACGCAGGCCCCGATGCGCACGAGCATGCGATCAGCCTCTCACGGTTGCCCGCGATGATCTCCGTGTTGGTGCCTATGTCTATCATCATGCCGATCTCATCGTCCTGGTAGAGGCCAGAGGACAACAGGACTGCGATCGCATCGGCGCCCACGAAGCCGGCTATGTTCGGAAGTGAGCTCACCTTGCCGAACGGATATATGTCTACGCCAAGGTGGCCCGGGTCGACAGTCAGGGAGGTCCTTACCGCTGGTGCATAGGGCGCCTGAGCGAGATGCTGAGGGGTGATCCCGAAGAATATGTGATGCATGGCCGTGTTTCCGACTATGACGACCTCAAGGACATCCGTCGGATCCTTCCCCGCTCCTGCGCAACACCTCGCGATGAGCGAGTTGACCGACCCCACCACGGCCTCATTGAGCTTCATGAGGCCGTCTCTGTTCCTGGTGGCGTAGGTTATTCGCGACATCACGTCCTCGCCGAAGGGTATCTGCGGGTTGGGCTGGCTCTCCGTCCCTACTACCCCTCCAGTCACGAGGTCCACGAGGTATGCCACGACCTTCGTCGTCCCGATGTCGACGGCAACGCCGAGCAGGCTCCCTGTCGTATCTCCCGGGTCGATTCTGATCAGCTCCTCGCCCCTGAAGAGCGTGACGGTCGCCTCCCACGAACTCTCCCTCACGGCATTGGGGAGCAGCTGATGCACCCCCTGTGCGATGTTCGCCGTGACAGCCGCCTCCGAGTGCAGCAGCTCGAGCAATCTGTCGTCGTCCGCCCTGATGTCGCTCAGCGTGGCGGGCGGGATTCTCAGGAGTATCTTCCCCACAGCAGGAGCCAGCTCGATCTCCGGCTCTATCCCGGAAGCCAGGAGTCTGTGATGTCCTCTACGGCTAAGTTCTGGGATGTCGACGACTATGTCTCCCTCGACGACGACTCTGGCTTGGCAAGCCAGCCGCACGCCCATGCCGATTTCCTCAGCGGTCAGGGCTGCGTTCTCGCTCTCGTTTACGGGGGAGAGATGCTTTGCTCCCGTGGCCGCCAGCACTCTGCACTTGCCGCACTTCCCCGTCCCGCCGCATATCGATTCGACTGAGACGTCTACCTCCCTCGCGAGGTCTAGGAGCGAGGCTCCTGTTCGTGTGCTTGTTCCTCGTCCAAGGGGCTGAAAACGCGTGACCATCTTTGGCATAGAGATCGATTGGATGAGAAATGCGGTACATGATTATACTTATGGTCGTTGTTGGGTCTAGGAACGCGCAATGAGCCAACGACGCTCGTCTCAGCAACTATTTTATACGACAAGCATCTACCGCATCCTGCTCTTTTCATCCGAAGGAGCCCGTGAATGATGACGGTGCTCAGGCACCTGAAGGAGGTATCGACTTGACGAAGGCAATCTATGTGAAATTTGAGATGCCGAAGGAACTCGTGGACAAGGCATTCGATATCGTCGAACTCGCAAGGGACGGCGGAAAGGTCAGGAGGGGGACCAACGAGGTCACCAAGCTGGTCGAGCGCGGCGAGGCAGTGTTCGTCGTGATGGCTGCGGACGTGTCTCCCCCGGAGATACTCATGCACATGCCCGCCCTGTGTGAGGAGAAGAACATCCCATACGCCTACGTTCCGGCGAAGGCCGAGCTGGGCAACGCCTGTGGGCTGGAGAAGCCAACGGCGGCCGTGGCCGTCCTAGACGCCGCGAAGGGCAAGCCCGCGCTCGACGAGCTCGTTGGGAAGCTGAAGGCGCTTAAGAAGTAGGTGTGACAGATGGCCGAGGATAGCATACCGTCAACAGTCGTCGAAGTCATCGGAAGGACAGGGATGACGGGCGAGGCTACCCAGGTGAAGGTCAGGGTCCTTGACGGAAGAGACAAGGGCCGGATCATCACCAGGAACGTCATGGGCCCGATCCGGGTCGGTGACGTGCTGATGCTCAAGGAGACCTCGAGAGAGGCGAGGAAGCTCAGCGTGCGCTGACGCGCCTAGGCCATGTGTGCGAGGTGAGATTCAATGGTGGAGCGAAGAGTTTGTACGTTCTGCGGTCAGGAGATTGAGCCTGGAACCGGCAGGATGTACATAAAGAGGGACGGCGTGGTCTTCCAATTCTGCACATCCAAATGCTTCAAGAACCTGGTCGAACTAAAGCGTGTCCCCAGGCGGACCACATGGACAGAATGGAGCGCTAGGGAGAAGCAGGTCAGGACCAAGGGGACCGAGCCGGAGGCCGCGCCTGGCAAGACCCGGAAGATCAGAAAGCGTGCGAAGCCCAGGAAGAAGAGCGCCGCTGATGAGAAACCCGAGCCAGAGGAGACCGGCCAGGCCGAGGACGCTGGAGCCGGTCCTGAAGAGGAGAGCGCCGCGGACACTGAAGTCGAACAGGGTGAGAAGGAATGAGGGAGCGCACCTTCGTGATGGTGAAGCCGGACGGTGTCCAGCGAGGGCTCGTCGGCGATATCGTGTCGCGGTTCGAGTCCAGGGGATACAGGATCTGCGGTGTCAAGATGATGAAGGTCCCGAGGGAGCTGGCAGAACGTCACTACGAGGAGCACAAGGGGAAGCCATTCTACGAGCCGCTCCTGACGTACATCACTTCCGGTCCAGTCGTCTGCATGGTGCTCGAAGGCGAGAACGTCGTCGCGGTGGTCCGTGCAATGATGGGCAAGACGAACCCGCAGGATGCCTCTCCTGGCACGATCAGAGGTGACTTCGCCCAGGTGACCGGCAGGAACGTCATCCACGGGTCGGACTCGTCCGAGAGCGCCAAGCGCGAGATGAACCTGTTCTTCAACGACTACGAGCTGCATTCGTACGAGAAGCCGGAAGAGGACTGGCTCTTCGAGAAGTGAACGGATACGATCCGTCGTGGTGGCCGTGGCGGGCACCGGCGTCCGCCGCTGTGCCCAGTCGGTTCTTCCATCCAGCTAGGTTAAGTTGAAATATAGGCCGGCCCTTGGACGAGGTCGTGTCCGTGCGGCAGCCGATAGTCTCGGTCCTTGGCCATGTGGATCATGGCAAGTCGACAATCCTCGATAGCATCAGGGGGACCAACGTCGTGTCGAGGGAAGCTGGCGGGATCACGCAGCACATCGGAGCGACCGACGTCCCCATTGAGACCATACACTCGTTGTGTGGAGGACTTATCGGCGGCCAGAGGTTCGAGGTCCCCGGCCTTCTGTTCATCGACACTCCTGGCCACTACTCGTTCGTGAGCCTGCGCAGCCGCGGGGGCGCCCTGGCGGACCTGGCCATACTCGTCATAGACATCAACGAGGGGTTGAAGCCGCAGACGACTGAGTCGATCAACATCCTGCGGAAGCTCAGGACTCCCTTCGTCATCGCTGCGAACAAGATCGACCTCATACCTGGGTGGAGGGCCCAGAAGGGGAAACCAATAGGTGAATCGCTCGAGGCACAGGACTCGCGGGTCTCCTCGGAGCTGGACGAGAGATTGTACGCCCTCGTGGGAAGGCTGTACGACGTGGGCGGTTTCAGCGCCGACAGGTTCGATAGGATCACCGACTTCACCAAGTCCGTGGCGATCGTGCCGGTGAGCGGCAAGACAGGAGAAGGGCTCGCTGACCTCCTGCTCATACTGATCGGCCTTGCACAGAAGTTCCTGGAGTCGAACTTGAGGACGGAGAGCGGCCCTGGAGAAGGGACCGTCCTCGAGGTGAAGGAGGACAAGGGCATCGGCACCGTGATGGACACGATCATCTACAGCGGGACGATCGCCGTCGGGGATACCATCGTCATATCTTCCGTCAAGGGCGCGCCCATCCAGACGAAGGTCAGGGCGATGCTTCGCCCCAAACCGCTTGACGAGATAAGGGACTCGAACCAGGGGTTCGACCATGTCGAGTCGGTCTCAGCCGCCGCGGGCATCAGGGTCGTCGCTCCGAACTTGGAGGACGCCATGGCGGGGGGACTCGTAAGGGTCGTCTCGGACGACATCGAGAAGACGCTGGAGGACGTGCAGAAGGAGAGCGCGATCAACGTCGAGCTATCGGAGCAGGGCATCATCGTGCGTGGCGATACCATCGGCTCCCTGGAGGCGCTGGCGTTCGAGGCCAAGAACGCCGATATGCCGATGCGGAAGATAGACATCGGGAACGTCTCAAGGAAGGACGTCGTGGAAGCGTCGAACTTCGACGACCCGCTCCACAAGGCGATATTCGCGTTCAGCGTGGGAGTCAACGCCGACGCCCGCGACGCCGCCCGTGAGCTGGGCGTCACGCTGTTCGAGAGCAAGGTCGTCTACAAGCTTCTGGAGGATTACGATGTCTGGTGTAAAGAGCGCTCCCGTGAACTCGAGGCTCAGAAGAGGCTTAAGATATTCTATCCCGGGAAGGTGTCCATTCTGCGGGATCATGTGTTCCGCGTGAGCAAGCCGGCGATAGTGGGCGTGCGGGTTTTGGCTGGCAGGATCCGCCCCGGTCAGAGTCTGATGCGGGACGACGGGCGGCCCGTGGGAAGGATCAAGAGCATCAGAAAGGGGGAGAAGACCCTTCCCGAGGCGAGGATGGGCGATGAGGTCGCGATCGCCATCGACTCCGCAACCGTCGGTAGGCAGATGGATGTCGAGGACGTACTGCTGGTGGACGTGCCCGAAGGCCACGCGCGGGAGCTGCTTTCCCAGAAGCTCTCTCTGGACGAACGGGAAGTGCTGGATGCCGTCGTGAAGATCAAGAGGAAGGAGAGCCCGTTCTGGGGGAGTTGAGCAATCCCTTGGTGGAACCCTTCCAGTGGTTCCAGTCGCTCCCGAAACCTATATAACTCCTTGCGCATTAGGGCGTTCTGCGACACCGGAGTTGATTGTGTGGCAGAGTTCAGAGCCGTCATAAATGACACAAAGGACGGGAAATCGTATCAGGTGCCTGTCTCAGGGCATCACGCCAACACGTTGATCGGCAAGAAGATCGGCGATACCATAGATGGCATATTCGTCGGACTTCCTGGTTACAAGCTGACGATCACCGGAGGCAGCGACAAGGACGGCTTCCCGCTAAGGAAGGACCTACCGGGCCCTCGCAGGAAGAAGCTGCTCGTATCGAAGAGCATAGGGTTCAGGTCCAAGGAAGGGGGCCTCAGGAGGAAGAAGAACTTCAGGGGCAACACGATATCTCCGGACAACGTCCAGGTCAACCTCAAAGTCAGCCAGCATGGTTCTAAGCCCATCTCGGAACTCATCAAGAAAGAGGAGAAGAAAGAATAATGAATGTCCCTTCCCAGCCAGAGACTAACATCGGCATGATCGGCCATGTCGACCATGGCAAGACCACGCTGACCAAGGCTCTGACTGGGGAGTGGACGGACAGGCATTCCGAAGAGGTCAAGAGGGGCATATCTATCAGGCTCGGATACGCCGATGCCGGGTTCTACAAGTGCGGTGCATGCGAGGTGCCCGCGTGCTACACCAACCAGCCCGAGTGCCCCGAATGCGGGGGCAAGTGCGAACTGCTCAGGACGGTGTCCTTCGTAGACTCGCCCGGTCACGAGACACTGATGGCAACGATGTTGTCCGGTGCCGCGATAATGCACGGGGCGTTGTTGCTAGTCGCTGCAAACGAGAAATGTCCCCAGCCGCAGACGAGAGAGCATCTCATGGCGTTGAGCATCATCGGCGTCGACAAGATTGTCGTCGTGCAGAACAAGGTCGACCTCGTCACAAAGGAGCAGGCGGTACAGAACCACAAGGAGATCAAGGAGTTCCTGAAGGGCACGGTCGCCGAGAATGCGCCTGTCATACCCATTTCCGCCCATCACAACATGAACATCGACACGCTCATAATGGCCATCGAGAAAGCCATCCCATCACCAAAGTACTCCAAGGAGAACCCCGTCAGGATGTACGTGGCCAGGTCGTTCGACGTCAATGTGCCTGGCACTAAACTGAAGGGTCTGAAGGGCGGCGTCATAGGCGGCTCGCTCATCGAAGGGAGCCTGAAGGTCGGGGACGAGATAGAGATACGCCCCGGCAGCAAGGTCGTGACGAGCAGGGGCGCGACTTGGGTGCCCCTGGTCACCACGGTGCGCTCGCTCCTCGCGGGCACCCTCGAACTGAAAGAGGCCACGCCGGGGGGATTGATCGCGATAGGCACAGGACTCGACCCGAGCTTTACGAAATCGGATTCCCTGGTCGGCAGGATCGCCGGAAAGCCTGACACCCTTCCATCGGTCTCCGAGTCTCTGAAGATAAGGACGGAGCTCCTCAAACGCGTCGTTGGGATGTCGTCCGAGCAGGCCGTCGAGGCCTTGAAGACTAACGAGCCTCTGATGCTCAGCGTGGGGACCGCAACGACCGTGGGCGTAGTGACGAGCGGCAGGTCTGACTCTGCCGACATCTCTCTGAAGATACCTGTCTGCGCGGAGAAGGACCAGCGCATAGCGATATCCCGGAGGATCGCCGGGAAGTGGCGCTTGATAGGATACGGCGTCGTCGAATAGACCCGGGTGTGAATCTTCTTGGTGAAGGCTCTCGTCATCGATGCCAACGGCCTTTTGATGCCATTCCAGTTCCGCCTCAACCTTGACCTGGAGATAACTAGACTTCTCGGGGAGGTGCCAGTACTCGTACCTGATTCGGTTCTGGGCGAACTGGGGAGGCTGGGCACGAAGGAGGCCAAGGCCGCCCTGGCGCTCGCCCACAAGTACGAGGTCGTCGCGACCGAGCTCAGTGGGGACGACGCTGTCATCGATGTCGCGGAGAGGCATTTCGGGGCTGTGCTCACGAACGACAGAGAGCTCATAGAGCGATTGAAGGAACGGGCGATCCCCATCCTTCGTCTCAGGAGCGGGCGTTTTCTGATTCTTACGGGCTGCGCATCGGACTGAGCTCGTCAGGGCGGCTGGGCAGACCAATTGATATGCCAGGAACTGGACGGCCGAAAGGCTATTATGATGCCTTGCTTATCCGAAGCCTGCCATGCATGAGAAGCAGATCGCCACCCTGAAGCATATCGCCCTCATGGGAGGCGTGCACGACTACATCGCCATATCCTCGAGGGAGCTGGGGAACGTCCTTGAGATCAGCCAGCAGTCCGCCTCGAAGAAGATACTTGAGCTTCTCGGGGAGGGTCTGATCGAGCGCGACCTCGGTGCGAGGAGGCAGAGGATCAAGCTGACGGACAAGGGGTTCGACCTGCTCAGGAAGGAGTACTCCGACTATCAGAGGATATTCGAGATGAAGGACCATCTCGTCATAATCGGTGTCGTCACCTCCGGCCTTGGCGAGGGGCAGTACTACGTCAATCAGGAAGCGTACGCCGAGCAGTTCCAGAAGAAACTCTGGTTCAAACCTTACGAGGGGACCCTGAACCTCAGGGTGTCCAGCCCGGAACTCCCCAAGGTGGACGTATTGCGCAAGTCCGAAGGCATACTGATAAGGGGGTTCGAGAAGGACGGGCGCACGTTCGGCGATGTGAAGTGTTTTCTCGCGACTATCCACAACATGGAATGCGCGGTCGTCCTGCCTGTCCGGTCGCATCATGTCGACATAATCGAAGTCATATGCAAGTATCACTTGAGGCGGTCCTTGGGCTTGAAGGACGGCGACCAGGTGGAGCTCATAGTCTCCCTGTGAAGCGACCGCTCTCTCACAGCTTCTTCGAGACATAGTCGAGGACGGACTCGAACACCGCTCTTCCATCCCCAGCGCCGTCCGGGTTACGCGTCCAGTCCGGGTGAGTGTACCTGAAGAACACCCTCTCGGGATGCGGCATGAGCCCGAAGACGTTCCCCTCGCGGTTGCATATCCCCGCAATGTTCTCGGTCGAACCGTTGGGGCACCACGGGTATCCCGCGATGTCGCCCTCCGGGTCCACATACTTGAACACAAGCTGGTCGTTATCGGCCAGCTCCTTCACGACTCTCTTCGCGCGGTCGACGGGGAAAGTCAGCTTTCCCTCGGCGTGGGCGGATGGTATGGCCGATATCTTGTCGCTCGGGATCTTGGTGGTGAATGCGCAGCTGCCCCTGTTTACCTTCTTCAGGAGCGTGGGACGACACTCGAACCTTGCCGAGTCGTTCGTACTCAGCACGGCCTCCGGCACCTCCGTCATTATGCCCGACATGGCCGGTAGAAGGCCCGTCTCGACGAGTATCTGAAAACCATTGCATATTCCGAGCACAGGCTTCCCCGCGCGCACGAACTCCACGAGGTCGCGCGAGAGCCTGCTCTTCATCCGGGCGGCGAATATCGCACCTGCGCGCACATAGTCCCCGGACGAGAACCCGCCTGGGAGGACGAGAATCTGATAGTCCGCGAGGGACCGTTTCTCGTCGGATGTGACATCGGTCCGGGTCAGCTGCTTGAGGTGCACCTTCTCTGGTTTCGCCCCGAGGCGTTTGAAGGACAGGTATGACTCCTCCTCGCAGTTCGTACCCTCTATCCTGAGCACGCATACGCGCGCGTTGCTCACCTTCACCCGACCATCCTCCACAGCGTCGATCCGAAGCTCTTCGCCAGCTTTCCGACCTCGAGGTCGACGAGTCTTCTGCTGGAGCCGATGACGAGGGACGAACCTCCGACCCTGCCCAGCTTGGCGACCTTGGTTCTTCCGTCCTTAGGCAGCAGCTTCTCCTTGCCCTTCCGTACCTCGATAAGCCACCGGCTGTTGCTCTCGTTGAACAGCTTCACGTCAGATCTGAGGCGCCCGAGCTTCTCAAGGCCGATGTTAGCTCCCACGTCTCCTCCGATGCACATCTCCGCCGATGCGACTGCCAGTCCGCCGTCGGAGACGTCGTGGCATGCTACGATGACCCCTCTCTCTATGCCTCTGATGATGACGTCCATGCCTGCCCGGAGGGCGGCCGTATCCACGTCCGGAACCTTGGACGAATGGCTCCCTGTCGACCTGTAGTACGCCGAGGCGCCCATCTCCGGCCCAGTCTCTCCGACGAGGAATATGGGGTCGCCCTCTCTCTTGAAGTCCGATGTGACGCATTTCCTGATATCCCTCACGATGCCACACCCGAGTATCGCCGGTGTTGGAAGCACCGACCCCCTGGGAGATTCGTTGTAGAAGCTGACATTGCCCGAAGGTATCGGGAGGTCGAGGTCCTTCGCTACCTCCCCGATTCCCCTGACCGCCTCTCTGAACTGCCATAGTCTGTCAGGTTTCTCCGGGTTCCCGAAATTGAGGCAGTCGGTCAGTGAGTGCGGGCGCGCTCCGACGGCTGCGATGTTCCTGCAGACCTCGTCGACGCAAGTCTTGCCTCCTCTGTAGGGGTCACCGGCAACTGCGAACGGGTTCGAAGCGGTCGCGACCGCAAGTCCTCTGAACGATTCCTCGACGGGCTTCAGGACGGCAGCGTCGCCGTGCGTCCAGTGCCCAGTCTTGCCGTGCAACGGCTTTATCACTGTGTTCGCGCGTACCTCGTGGTCGTACTGTCGGATCACCCAGTCACGACTGCATATATTCTGGTCCGACAAGAGCTTCAGCAGGTCCTTGTCGTACTTTGTCTTCGCCTTCGGTGCCCTTTCCTTCTTTCTCCGTGTGCCCTCGCTAACGTGACACGGCCTGCAGTACTCCGGACCGGCCGTGAGGAAACCGAGCTCTAGATCGAAGACCTTCGTGCCATCGTAATACAGCCTCACCCGCTTCTCACGGATGATCTTGCCGACTGGCGTGGCCGGCACGTCCCAGAGCTTGAAGATGTGGAGGACTCTGTCCGCGTTCTTGGGGGAAACCGAGAGCATCATACGTTCCTGTGATTCTGACACCCATACTTCCCACGGGGCAAGCCCCTCCTCCTTAAGCGGGATCTTGCCGAGGTCGACCTCCGCCCCACAGCCCCCGGCCAGTGCGATCTCGCCGACCACACAGGAGAGGCCTCCACCTCCCAGGTCTTTCATGCCGTTGACAAGCCCCTTCTCGTTGGCCTCGAGGACTGCGTGAATGACAGGCTCCTTCATGATCGGGTCGCCGAGCTGCACGGCGCCCCTCGATTCCATCTCGCTATCCTCCGTCAGAACGGCCGAGGCGAATGTGACTCCGTGGATGCCATCCCTTCCTGTTCGGCCTCCGACTAAGATGAGGACGTCCCCTGGCCCTCTGACTGCATTCCTCCGTATGTTCCTCTTCTCGGCTATGCCGACGCAGCCGACGTTCACTAGGCAATTACCCGTGTAGCTCTCATCGAACCATAGGCCGCCGGAGACGGTCGGTATCCCAACTCTGTTGCCGTAGTCTCTTATCCCAGCAACGACTCCTCCCAGGAGGTACTTTGGATGCTTCACGCCGGCCGGGAGTTTTCTGAACGGATAGTTCAGGGGCCCGAAGAACAGCGGGTCCACCAGCGCGATCGGCTGCGCGCCCATGCACAGCACGTCCCTGAGTATTCCGCCGATGCCGGTGGCCGCACCGCCGTAAGGCTCGACCGCGCTCGGGTGGTTGTGGCTCTCGATCCTCAGCGCGTAGGCGTGGTCCCTGTCGAACTCCATCACACCGGCGTCGCCTCGGTCTATGACCTGTCTGTTGTCTATCCCGAAGATGTACTCCTTCAGGAACATCTTCGAGCTCTTGTAGCAGCAGTGCTCGCTCCACGCCTGACCTATCGCCTGGAGCTCGACATCCGTCGGGTTCCTGCCCTTTCCGTCGAAGTGGTTCCTGACCCTCCTCATCTCGTCGAGAGAAAGCCCGGTGCCGCTCTCGCGGCTTATCTCCATCAGCTCGTCGTCCGATGCCTTCGAGAGCTTAATCTCAGTCAGTTCGAATGGGGTGTCCTGGGGGACATAGAGCCTGCTCGACGACATCCAGTACCCTCACTTGATTCTGATCGTGTAATTGTGGATCACGGGGTTGGCTAGGAGCTTCCTGCACATCTCTTCTACGCTTCTCTCGGTCTCCTCCGTTTCCCCATCGGTCTCAATCTCGAAGACCTTCACAGATCTGACTTCTCGGACTCCCTCGAATCCGAGCAGCTCGAGGGCCTTGAGTGTGTTCTTCCCCTCAGGGTCAGCTACCCCCTTCTTGAGCGTGATTCTGACCTCTACCACAGCCATTATATGGTCACCTGTGACCGCATTACCGTCGCCGATACTTAGACTTTGAGGGCTGCGGCGATTCTTTATAACACGGCTGCGGCACAGTATGGGGGCTGGCTTCGGAAGGAGACTGGAGGATACAGCTGCCAAGGACTGGCCCTGTGCGAGCACAGGGCGATCGACATATTCTGCTATAGACCCGTTCGCGCGTCCCACAGCGCCCAAAGGGGGCGTGGAGAAGTACCCGAATCTCCGCTTGCGCGGAAAGAGGTGAAACCGCATGAAATGTACTGTCTGCGCAGTGCTAGGGATAGCGGTGGCTGTGTCCTTGCTACATCGGCTGTGGCTATCGGCGACGGCGGTCCGAAGAAGACGAACCTGCTCCTGTACCAGAAGGACCCCGACACATGGGAGATAGTCGGGGATGGCGCGTGGGGCTAGCTGCGTTTCGCAACCTCGGGGGAGGAGTTCGAGTTCAAGTTCAACGGCCACGACTACGATTCCGATGACGGCATGGGAATACTACCAGACGAGGACTACACGCTGATTTACCACCCAGATCCTTGGCCTGGTACCGGATTGATCAAGCTTGGGGAAGCAACATCACACATGTGCTACCTGGGCTACCCATATGTGATGATACAGATTGTCGGGTCCTGCGACTCCGGGGACCTACCGATAGCGCTCGACGACAACGACGGGGCCAAGATATGGCTTGTGCTGTCGGACGACCTCGGAGACGATCACATGACAGGATGGAATCCGACAAGCTATCTCTTCGAGTCGAGATTGATCACGTTCGTAGACACAAATGATTCTTGAGAACAATCGGTTGCGAACTCTTGTTCGGTGCACTCAATCCTGCCTCCGGGCAGGAGTCTACAATTTCTCCCCTGGCTGCTCCTCCAGTCTACTGTCTCATCTTCCTCGCCAAGGCCAGGTATCCAGTGTGTCCCAGCATGTCACAGCTTGGCCTGACACCACGATCGTGGACCATCATCTCTCTCTGAAGGGTTTCGAAAGCGAACAAGTCCTGGAAGCCGACCTCCCGCATCTTTCTGACCGTGCTCTCGAGCTGATTGGCGTTAGGCACATAGGAGCATACATGCCCCCCGACACGCAGGGCAGAGGCCGCAGCAGGAAGAGCATCCCAGGGGTTGGGGATGTCGAGCACGACACCGTCCAGGTCGGTCTCTTCGATTCCTTGGCAGACATCCCCCATCCTCAGTTGCCAGCAGGAGGCGAAGTCCGAGCGCCCGACGTTCCTCTCGGCCACCTTGGCGTGGTCTTCCCTTACCTCGTACGTGTAGACCGTACCAGCAGGCGCAACCGCCTTCAGGAGCACGATCGTCAGGCCGCCGGACCCCGCTCCGGCTTCGACGACCCGACTCCCGCATCCTAGGTCCATGTGCATCGGTATGTGGAAGCTATCCTTCGGCGAGATTATCTGCGCTCGTCTATCCATCTGGCTCAGGATGTCCATCACGGACGGCTTCATGATGCGGAAAGAGTGGCCAGCGACGGCAATATCGTCTCCGAATGACGAGCCACAGATGGCCGTCCCGTCTATGGTTCCGAGACGTCTCACTTCGAGCATCTTCCTCTCGGCGACGGCGAAGTGCTTCGTCCCCTTCCCGTCGATGAGGATGACCCTGGTTCCTTCTTCGATCAAATCCAACTCCTCTTGCGTGCGTCGCAGCGCATCAGATTCTCCTGAGCTCCTTCTCGCACGCGTGACACTTCCTCTGGTCGTAACTGAGTGCCGTCCCGCAATGCGAGCACCGCGGGAGCGGCCGGAACCTCTTTCCCTGAGGCTCGGACACTGCAACGCCGTCGGCGGCGGACTCCTGACGTGACTCCACCTTCTCCTTCTCATCTTTGTATTCAACCGCGTTTCCGTCCATCCTGTATCTTGGCAGCTCCTTCGAAACCGGTTGCCGCGGAGCAACTCCGTCCGTCTTCTTCTTCTTGAATGGGAACATCTCACTCACGTCGTCGGATGAAACCTCTCCTCTGCAGAGGTCGTTATGTCGTCACCCGTATTTTGACTTGCCTCGGCCCCGCCCAGTGCGTTCGAAATGTTACCGCGAGCATATCGCTCTTTCATAATCTGGCCCGGTTCTTCGCAGGAACGTCTGAATGTCGCACCCTTGGCTGAAAAACCGACAAGAACTAATATGGCTATGGCAATCATATTGCCGTTCCAGGGGTGCTGCAGTCGAGGGGGGAGCCACGGTTTTCGTACCGGTAGAACAGCGTCCCCCAGAGGCAGCGTTTCCAGGACGACCCTGATTTAGGAGGAAATCCGTGATGAGCAAAGGCCTGAAGATTGAGCTTGAGAAATGCATCGGCTGTAACATGTGCGCCTTGATCTGCTCCGGGTCACACGTGGGGAAGTTCAACCCCAGTGAGTCCAGGATCAACGTCGAGGACGTTTTTCCGGAGCCTGGCGAGTTCAGGTTGAACTACTGCACACAGTGTGACGAGCACCCATGCGTCGAGGAGTGTCCGGCTGAGGCGATCAAGCTGGATGAGGCGTTGGGCATATACTACGTCGATAAGGAAGAGTGCACTGCGTGTGGCCTGTGCGTCGATGTCTGTCCACACAACGGCCTCTGGCTCGATCCTTCGGAATCACACGCTATCAAGTGCGACCTGTGCGGGGGGACGCCCAAGTGCATCGAGGTGTGCCCTAGGAAGGTCATTTCGAGGGGTGAGTGAAGATGCCGACAGGATACACTGGCAAGATACTGAGAGTCGATCTGACCAATGACAAGGTGGCGACTGAGCCGACGAAGATGGAGTGGGCAAAGCAGTTCATCGGCGGCAAGGGATTGGGCGCCAAGTACCTCTACGAAGAGCTGAAGCCAGGTACCGACCCGCTATCGCCGGACAACATGCTCACGATATGGACGGGGCCGCTCGTCGGGACGATGGTCCCGCTGACGAGCAGATACGTCGTCATCACCAAGTCCCCTCTGACCGGAACCTTCCTGGACACCTATGCGGGCGGTTATTTCGCCCCGGAGCTGAAGTATGCAGGGTTCGACGGCATAATCGTCACGGGGAAGGCAGCGAAGCCGAGCTACCTCTGGGTGAACGATGGCAAGGCGGAGATACGGGATGCCAAGAACGTCTGGGGCAAGGACATGTTCAAGACGGAGGAGCTTCTCAGAGACGAGGTCGGGCACAAGTACGCCCGCGTTGCAGGGATCGGGCAGGCGGGCGAGAAACTCTCCAGGATCGCTGGTGTCACCTCAGACATAACCAGGAACGCTGGCCGTGGCGGAGCAGGCGCGGTGTTCGGCTCCAAGAACCTGAAGGCCGTTGTCGCGAAGGGCTCGCTCGGCGTCGAGGTACCTAAGATAGACGAGTTCATGGAGATGGCCAAGCAGATGCTCTGGAAGGACGTCGTCGAGAATCCGGACCATGCCGGTCTGATAACTGATGGTACCCCGATAATCGTCGACATGAGCCAGGACGCGGGCATCCTGCCGACGAACAACTGGCACACGGGCCAGTTCGACGGGTACCTTGGGATAGACTCCGACGCCTTGAAGACCAGGGTCTTCGTCAAGAAGAAAGCCTGCTTCTCCTGCGGGATCGCCTGCGGCAGCTTCGCCAAGGTGAGGGACGGCCTGTTCAAAGGGTCTTCCACAGAGGGGCCTGAGTACGAGACGCTCGGACTGGCAGGGTCCAACTGCGGTGTGAAGAACATCGAGGCCGTCGTCAAATTCTCCGAGGATTGCGACAGGTTCGGTCTGGACACCATGTCCGCCGGCTCAGCTGTCGGCTTCGCTATGGACATCTACGAGAAGGGCATCATTACGAAAGAGGATACTGGAGGCCTGGATCTCAGGTTTGGGAACGAGGAGGCGTACGCGAAGATGCCTGAGATGATCTCCCTGAGGACGACAAAGATCGGCGACCTTCTCGCGGAGGGCACGCTGCGTGCCGCAAAGGCGATAGGCAAGGACACAGAGAAGCTCGTTATTCACTCGAAGGGCAGCGAGTATCCTGCGTACGATCCGAGAGGCTCGATCGGCATGGCGCTCGCGTATGCGACCTCCGACCGAGGTGCGGACCACAACAGGGCGTGGCCCGTCGCGTCGGATGCGTACGGCGACGGAGACCCGTGGAGCACGGATGGCAAGGCCGCGATCTGCCACGAGGAGCAGATAATGAAGAGCTACAAGTGGAGCATGATCTATTGTGACTTCTACGGTGTCAGCGATGAGAACATGGCGATGTACTACACTGCCGTCACAGGACTCCCAGCGGATGCGGATTGGCTGAAGGCGGTCGGCGTACGGGTATGGAACCTGGTCAGGGCGTTCAACGTCAGAGAGGGTTTCTCGAGGAAGGACGACACCATGCCAGACAGGATGGCGACGGAACCCCTGCCGAGCGGGAAGACCGAGGGGAAGACCGTCAGTCGCGAGGCCTTTGAGAAGATGCTCAACGAGTACTACGCGCTCTGGGGCTGGGACGAGCAGGGCAGGCCGACGAAGAAGACGCTCGAAGATGCCGGTCTGAGCGACATCGTAGGGACCCTCGACTACCTCTGAGCAGGCACAAACCTCAACGACCAGAAGTGGTGAGCAATGCCCATCACCTCTGGTCAAGATCCGATTTTCTTCGTGTTTCAGGCGATTTCGGGCAGTTATTTGCAGCAGAGGTAAAATATATATCTATCGATATTTAAATAGGCGTTTCTGATACCTTTTCACCGGTACTTTTGTTGTCTTTGAACGCCTCCCAATAGGCTGTCGCCGATTGTGAAAGTTTCAACCATTAAGGGCAGTGATTCGAAAATCATTCATAAAGACCCGGTTGAATTTGTACGCAGGCAAGATACATATACACCCTTCTCCAAGAATATATATGTCATCAGTCCTTTACTGAGCCCCGTGGGGAGCACAGGCTCCCTGATATGGCCATTCCCATGGTTTCGATGGGTCTGGCCCTTCAGTTGGTGCGCGTAGATGTCGAGTTCGAAAGGGAACTTCGGGTTGGTTTTCGACCCGAAGAAGTGCAATGGATGTCGCGAATGCGAGAAGGCCTGCATCGCCTCGAAGAAATCGAGTGTCGCTGCAGGGAAGACCAGAATGAAAATCCTTGAGGATGGGGACAAGTTCAAGGCGGTCGTGTGTGTGCATTGCGAACAGTGCGAGCCTGCGGACGTCTGCCCGTCAGCGCTGCTCGAATTCCACGACGATGGGAAGTACTGGACTCTTGACGAACACAGATGTTTCGCATGCATGGCATGCATCCCGCGCTGCCCCTACGAAGCGATATTCTTCGAGGAGGAGTTCGGGGTGGAGACTGCGTACATGTGCGACTTGTGCGGCGGCGACCCCAAGTGTCTGAAGGCGTGTCCTGAGGGTGCACTCACCCTCAATCAGACCCGGGGGAAGTAGGAATGAGTGAAATGGTCGATAACGAAGCTGTGAGCGAGACGGTGAAAGGGCCGAAGACCGGAAAGGTCGACGGGAAAGAGAAGCCGATGATAGCCTCCGAGGAGGACTTCCCTCTTCCGGATTGGGTCGCCGACTGGGCGAGAGAGGCGCCGAAACTGGTCGTCAGGGCTCCGGGGCCGAAGAGCAAGGCCATAATCAAGATTGACAGGGAGTATGTCTCCTACGCATACGACAGATGCTTCACGTTCACCTTCGAGAAGGCTTCCGGAGCCTCCGTGATGGACGCTGACGGGAACGTTCTGCTCGACTTCACATCGGGCATAGGCGTGGAGAACGCCGGGTGGACCCATCCGCGTGTGGTCAAGGCCATCCAGGATCAGGCTGGGAAGCTCATCCACTCCATGGCGAACGACGCCTACTTCGACAAAGAGGCGTACTTCGCGAAGCTGCTCCACGAGATATCGCCAGGCAAGGCTCTGAAGGGCACGTTCTTCGGCAATAGCGGTGGGGAAGCGGTCGAGGCGGCGTTCAAGCTCTCGCGTTACTACACGAAGAGGAGCGAGCACGTGGCATTCTTCGGCTCGTACCACGGTAGGGTGGGAGCCGGACTCTCGCTGACCAGCAAGCTGAAGCTTAGGTACAGTTACGGTCCACTGATTCCCGGAATCGTGTTCACTCCGTATGCCTATTGCTACAGATGCCCGTTCAAGCAGACGTACCCAGAATGCGGCCTCTGGTGCATGGACTACCTGGAGAAGCAGGTTCTCGAGATGGGCGGACCGACAGGTCCGATATCCTCGATTGTAGTCGAGCCCATCCAGGGCGAGGGCGGGTATGTCGTGCCCCCGAAGGAGTTCCTGCCCGGGCTCAAGAGGATCTGCGAATCCCAGAATGCGCTTCTGATCATGGACGAAGTGCAGACAGGGTTCGCACGGACGGGAAAGATGTTCGCATGCGAGCATTTCGACGTCATCCCGGACATACTGGTCATGGGCAAGGCCCTCGGCGGAGGAGTCCCGCTCGGCGCGATAATCGCGAAGAACGAGATCATGAAGAAGTGGCGCCCTGGCTCACACTCGTCTACGTTCGGCGGGAATGCCATTACGATGGCAGCCGGTTTGGCGCATGTTCAGGCCATTGTTGAGGAGAATCTCTGTGACAGGGCGGCGAAGCTCGGTAATCACACCACGAAGCTGTTGAGGGAGATGATGGAGCGCAGGGAGATCATCGGAGACGTTCGCGGGAAGGGTCTGATGATCGGTGTGGAGCTGGTCAAGAACCAGTACACCAAGGAGCCCCACGAGGCGACCACCGTCCAGGGCAAGTGCTGGAGGGGAGGTCTGATGACGATTACGTCCGGCATCTACGGCAACGTGTTCAGGATCGCCCCGCCGCTTTGCATGTCCAAGGCCCAGATCGAGAAGAGCCTGGAAATATTCGAGAAATCGCTCAAGGACGAGGAGGAGTTCCTCAAGATCGGGACATCCTCGGCGCCAGGTTGACACCTGAAGGTTGACGGCCTGGACCCCGTAGTTCGGTGAGAGTTCAATCTGTGTGGTCAATACTGGCAGCATAAACACCGTCCAGCTTGAGGTGTTTCGCATCGCTTTTCCCGTCTGTCCTCCAAACCCTTATTCGGCGCACTCACCGCAGGCACTCATCCGTCGAAGGATCTCCTGCCGACAGCGACAAGGATCAGACCGATGAGGCCGACAACGGCGCCGACCGCGAACCCTAGGCCGAGGATCGAGAATATCCCGCCCACGACTGCGAGGGCGAAGTGCTTCCGGACTATCGCGAACACGCCCCCAAGGACCGCGATCACACCGAAGACAATTACTATGGCGCCGCAAGTGAAGAGTATGTCATCCAGATCGCTGAGCGACATATCCAACTCGGCGGGGTCCACCCAGTCCTCGATGTCCTGAGCGTCGAGCGCCATGAACGCCACGCCCATGCCCAGGGCTGCGAGTCCCGCGATGATTATGAGCACGCCGCCGATCACCGGCAGTATGCTTCTCTCCTTCTGCGGCGCAGCCTGTCCAGGCTGCGCCATTCTGTAGTCGTGCCCGCAGTACGGGCAGACGTTTGAATTCCAGTTTATCGCGCGTCCACACGAGACGCACTGTCTCGTTGTAGGCGCGTCAGGCTGCTGTTGCCCTCCTGCGACGGCCGGATCAGATACGGATTCTCCCACGACACCACCTCTCATAGCTCCGAGGAGAATCGCCCCGGAACTGTCTAACATTGTCTTGAGACTATTTCACTGTTGTCCGTGATCGATCGGCACCGCCTGACCATCGACGGGCTCGCGGGGTCGACGGTCCTCTCGGAGCACGAATATGATGTGTGCCAAGTAGGAGCGAGCACCCAAAGGACTCCGCAGAGAGTTTTGGCGTCCCTTCACATTCCACACCCTGAGGCCCTCCTTTGGCAGGAACCTCTTGTTATTTGGAGTTCCTTTGGAGACATTATCAGAGACCGTCTGATAGTCGCCAGACCGGAAAATTATGACTCCGTCCTTTTTGTAGAAGAGAATGATGTCGCCTTCCGTCCATATGGCCTTCTCTGAGGGCAAGCAATTTATACAGCCAATCCATTGGGCGCGATGATGGCAGAAGATGTGGATTCCGAATTCCAACGAAAGGCAGCGTTTGCCTTCTTCTCGCTTCTGCTTGTTGCGGGCATACTCGTCTACTGGGGCTGGGGTCTCATCTACGGAACATGGTACCCGTTCGACAGGGGTAACATCGGAATATACACGATCTACACCCCGTTGATCGCCTTCGGCATCATCGGAATGGTACTATTCCGGAAGAAGAGGACAGCCACGTAGGAACCGTTTCTCAGCTCTCCTGCCAGGCTGACAATCCTTTGGGTGACCCTGTACTCACATCGCTCGGGCTACGTAGATCGAAGTACGCGTAGGCTTCCCACAGACGACACAAGCTCCATCGAACCCCTCGTCTTCGATTGGCATGCCTATTATGTTCCGGTCAGTACGGTTCTCGATCGAGTGGCCGCAGTCCTCGCCGCCACACCATCCGGTTCTGATGAACTTCTCGGGCAGATTGTCCAAGGATTCGACGGTGATGGTATCCGCATCCATGGTCTTCTGGGCCATCTGGAGCATGTCATCGGCGATCTTGGCAAGCGTCCCACTTGCCTCGTCCGCGACGCGTCCCCGCTCTACGAGGGTCTTCTCGCCATTGTCTCTCCTGGCGAAGGTCACGACACCCTTCTCGATGTCCTTGGGGCCGAGCTCGAGTCTCAGAGGAACACCCTTCAGCTCCCAATCGTAGTACTTCGCTCCTGGCCTGACATCTCTGTCGTCAAGGTGAACCCGCAGCCCCGAGCTCTTGAGTTCATCGTACAGCTTCTCCGCCTCTGCGGTCACGGCATCAGCAGCGCCCTTCGCAAGAACTGGTATGATCACTATTTGGATGGTCGCTACATCAGGCGGGAGCACGATCCCCTTGTCATCTCCGTGTATGGCCACGATTGCTCCGACCAGCCTCTCACTCATGCCAAAGGTCGTCTGATGGGCGTACTTATGTTCCCCGTTGTCGTCCTCGTACTTGATGTCGTAGGGTCGCGAGAAATTCTCCTTGTACTGGTGTATCGACCCCAGCTGGAGCGTTCTACCGTTCGGCAGGACGGTGTCGATACCTACCGTGTAATCCGCTCCCGGGAACTTGTCCCAGTCCGTGCGCTTGAGTA
Source organism: Thermoplasmata archaeon (assembly GCA_020696395.1). GTDB lineage: Archaea > Thermoplasmatota > Thermoplasmata > UBA10834 > UBA10834 > UBA10834. Next base: position 44,737 of record JAEHCN010000001.1, read on the forward strand.
GCTTGTTGGGGATGCACCATTTCTTGGCAAGCCGTTCGAGGATCTCGTAGTCCTCCCTGATCTGTCTCTCCGCATCATCGAAGTCAGCGTGACACGTGTGCGACTCGAAGAAGTGGATTTCCCGCACCCTGATGAACGCCCTCGTCTGCTTCGTCTCATATCTGAAAGTGTTCACTATCTGGTAGGTCTTGAGTGGAAGGTCAGCATGGGACCGGACCCACAGGGCGAACATGGGATACATGGCCGTCTCGCTCGTCGGCCTCAGGAGTAACTTCACGTCTAGCGGGTTCAATCCAGCATGTGTGACCCAGAACACCTCGGCGTCGAATCCCTTGATGTGCTCCTTCTCCTTGGCGAATTGGTCTTCCGGTATGAGGAGGGGGAAGCACACCTCATCGTGGTCCGTGGCGTCGAACTCCTGGCGTATGTGTGTGTCGACCGCCCGCATGATCTTCCAGCCATAGGGCGTCCACACGTTCATCCCCTTGATCGGGTAACGCTTGTCGGTCAGGTTCGCCCTTTCGACGATTTCGTTGTACCATTCGCTGAAATCTTCGGCCTTCTTCATGACAGTTCCGAGAATCCGGGGGAGGCTTATGTAGCTTTTGGTGGGGCCTTCATTCCCTTATGGCCCTGGCAACCTGAGGAGCGACCGTGATCGCCGTGGTGGAGCTCTCGATGGTGTCCGTGGAGAACACCTCGTCGCACGCTTCTCTGAGGCGAGGAATCGCGTCTGATGAGAAGACGCCATGCGTGCATACTGCTATGATCTTGGTGGCGCCCTGCTGCCTGAGCTGTTCGGAGGCCTTGACGATGGTTCCGCCCGTGGATATGATGTCGTCGACTATCGCGACCGTCTTACCGCTGGCGTCAAGTGATTTGGGCGCCATCTTGACGGTCGCCCCATCGAGCCGTTCCTTCACGAGGAAGTCCGCCTCGCATCCTGCGACGCTAGCCACCATCTTCGCATTGTCCCGTCTCCCCTCATCGGGTGACAGGACCAGTTCGACGCCCTCTCGCTTGAGGAACGCGCCTACTTCGGGGTGGGCCGAGACGTTCTTCGCAGGTATGCGGTCGAACCATGCGACCACGCTGGGAGCGTGGACATCGACTGTAACGAACGCGTCGGACTGGGGCTGGATGATTCGTGCTAGCATCCGCGCGCTCACCGGCTCGCCACTCTTGAATTTCTTGTCCTGACGAGCGTATCCGAAGTAAGGTACGACCGTGGTCACTGAGGACACGTCGAACTCCCGTACCGCATCCTGCAGGAGCAGGAGCTCGACGATGTTCCTGTCCGGCCACGCGGTCTGGACGATAGCGACATCCAGCCCGTCCAGGTCGGCACCGACCCTGACGTAGCATTCGTCATCAGGGAACCTCTTCACCTCTACTTCCACAAGTTCCGCCCCGAGGTTCTTCGCCAATTCCCCCGCGAGCCTTCCTGATGCTGAGCCCCCGACGATGTGCATTGTATCGGTCGCGGACAACGTCATCCGTTCTCATATAACTTGACGCCACCGAGGCCCTGGAACGTTTTACGAAAGCATTAATAGAAGAAATCGTCATATTGGCAAATTGAGATGGGATGCATTTGAACGAGAGCACTGACCAGTTGGACCCATCAACGGGCGAAACCGGCGCTTCATTCCCCGAATGTGTGGATGAGACCCATGACGAGCATGCTCCCAAGCCACGCTCCCGCCACGCGCACAAAGCAGACGACCCCGACGGACTCACTCAGGTGGGCGTGATTTACGGCAATGTCGGCACTCTCAAGTTCAACATCGTAGTGACCGCTCCCCTGGAGAAGATGGAGTTTGTCCAGGTGCGTCACGGCTTGCACGGGTTCGTTCTCGGGCAGGTGTCCGAGATCGAGCGGCGCACCAACCTGACGACGGACGGGGTCAAGTCGATGAAACACGGAACCCCCGTCGAGATCGAGGAGAAGGAGATCGCAACGGTGTCAATCGTGGGCTATCGGGATGACAGGAATCTTCTCCAGGCTCCCCGAACTCCGTTGTGCGCGGGTGAGAGCGCGTTCCGCGCGCAGGAGTCCCTGATAAAAAGCGTCGTCGGCATCCAGGAGCACACCGAATCCGGTGCTTACATAGGCCTTCTGTCAGGACACGACGTCCGCGTGGAGCTCGACATCAACTTACTCGTGCAGAAGCACGTGTGCATCCTCAGCAAGACCGGCGGCGGGAAATCGTACTGTTCCGGCGCACTCATAGAGGAGATGATGAAGCACAATGTCACCGTTTGCGTGCTCGACCCTCACGGCGAGTACTCGACGATGCGGAAGCGAGGGACGGTCAAGAAGACGAACAGGGACTTCGGCGTGAAGCCGAAGGGATACGAGGACAAGATAGCGGAGTTCGCAACGGACACGAACCTGAACAAGCATGCCAAACCTCTGAAATTCACGCTGCACAACCTGGATGCGAGGGAGCTCCTCGGTCTCACGAACATCAAGAACGTGAGGTCGTACCTGACGATGCTCAGGAAGGCGGTCGACGTCCTCAGAGACACTAAGAAGAGTTACTCGATAGCCGATATCGTGGCCGTCCTCGAAGCAAACGACGAGCAGTCAAGCGGGGTCCTGATAAGCGAGTTGGAGTACCTGAACGAGATAGATGTCTTCGCGGAGCAGGGGACGAAGATCGACGAGCTCATCAAGAAGGGCAAGACCACGATCATCAACCTGAGGGGCACACCGCCCGACATGCAGGAACTCATAGTCAACAGGATTGGCAACGCGCTCTTCGAACTTCGTAAGGTCGGGAAGATACCCCCGTTGATGTTGGTCGTCGAGGAGGCTCACAACTTCTGTCCGCAACAGGGGCAAGTGGCGTGCTCCAAGGCGTTCAGGACCATCGCGTCCGAGGGCAGGAAGTTCGGTCTGGGACTCATGGTGATATCCCAGAGGCCGGCGAAGGTGGACAAGAACGTGCTGAGCCAGTGCAACACCCAGATCATACTCAAGGTGAACAACCCGAACGATCTCAAGGCGATCGCAGCCTCGATTGAGGGATTGACAGAGGGTATGGAGGACGAGATCCAGCGGCTGCCCATCGGAACCGCCATCGTCACCGGCGGTGGCGTGTCAATGCCGCTCTTCGTGGACATTCGTCCCAGGGAGTCACTCCACGGAGGCGAGAGCGTGGAGATCATCCCGTCCAGAAGGGTGTAGGTGCGATGACGGGCGACGGTGAAACGATAACTATCGAACGCGTCGAGAAGTACATCACGCTCACATCGAACGCACTGGCCAAACTGCGGGTGGCCGCACCCGACCGGTCTTTCAACAAGAAGCTAGCTGAGGATTTTCTCACGATGGCGAGGTCGTACTTCGAGGACGCTAAGGGGTTCGCCCGTGAGGGCGACCTGACTAAGGCGTTCGCGTGCGTGAACTATGCGCACGGATGGTTGGACAGCGGTGCGAGGATCGGTCTCTTCGACGTGGGTGGCGACGACCAGCTCTTCACTCTCTACGAATGATCCTGTGACGCTTCTCATGCCTGATTGGGCAGAACCCTGGCACCTGCGATGTCGACGCCACACGATCGGGCCTCCCCGAACGCGCTGAGGATATCGGCCAATTCCGCGGTCCGTCCTATTGCGAAGACGGAATTGCCGAGCATGACCATGCTGGCAGCTCCAGCGGCGGATGCTGCGTCCATGGCTGTGGCCACCTGCTCGGAGGCAAGATCGGTCTCCAACGCGAACGACGACGCCAATCGCATGAAATCGTCCACCGTCGGTCGGCCGAGCAGTCGGGAAACCCTCTCCGCGCCGGCTCGGTTGATGCGCTGTGTCAGCTCGATATCCTTGAGCACCTCCGAGGTCTTGATGGGCGACCCGACCACCGCAAGGACGACTTCTGGCGCCCCCTCGATACGGTGGACTCTGCCCTTCGGCGGGAGACCAGGTGATGCGCGTATCGTGACGCCCGCGCGATGGACCGCAGGAACATCTCCTAGTCCTGCGCCACACTCTATCTCAGCGACATGCGCCGCCTCGAAAGCATTCTGACGGGCGATTCCGAGGATGTGCGAGGCTGCGATACATGCGGAGAGCGCCCCCGCCGCGCTCATACCGAAGCCTTGGCTCTCAGGAAGGTCGAGCTCAGTGGCCACATCGACATGGAGCGGCTCCTCACCGAGCAGATGCTCGAGAGCAGCTCGTGTGACTTCGGCCTCTCGGGGTTCGCCGTCGATTTCGACCTTGATCTTGAGATGATCGGACCTCTCTATGGTCACGTCGGAGAGTGCGCCCAACGACGTGCAGAGCCCACCACCTCTTGAGCCGCTTGCCAGCAGGTCTTCTGCCATGCATACCTCGAAGAATCCCGTGATGTGCCCCGGGCAGAACGCCCTGGCTCTCATCTAACCATCCTCGCAGCTCTGTCGAGGATCTTCTCCGCCACTTCCGCCTTCGTGCCCTTGAGCTCCTCAGGCGCGCCTTTGCTATCGACGAGCAGCACCCTCGTCTTTCCAGCGGCGACATCCTCCACGAGGTTCGCCACGACGAAGGAACATTTCGACCGTTCCATCAGGGCCACCGATTCTGAGACTAGTCTGTCGTCATCCACGTGCGACTGAGCCTTGAAACCGACGACGACCTTCGCCTTGATGCCGTCGATGATCTTCGGATTCCTCTTCAGGGTCAGTGTCATGAGCGGCTCGGACGACGATACCTTGCCCTCCACCTTCTCGGGAGTGTAATCCGACACTGCAGCGGGGAAGAGCACGATGTCCCATGTCTGTTCCTCAGCGGCGACCATGCCGTGTAGGTCCTTGGTCGTTCGGAACCGCCTGGATGATATGTGTGACGGAACGGCGGCGTCCGACCTGCCTGTCCAGAGTTCCGTTCCCGCTCCTCTGTGAAAGGCCGCCTTGGCGATCTCGACGCCGGTCTCGCCGGAGCTCCTGTTGGTCAGCATCCTGATGTCATCGACGGGCTCCTCCGTCGCTCCGGAGATCACCAGGACTCTCAGTCCTTTGAGGTCCCTCCTTCCGAGGCGTGATATCACGGTGGAGACGATGTGGCTCATTTCCGGCATCTTGGCCTTCGACTCCTCCATCCTGGGCTCGAGAACCGTCACTCCCATGCCTTTCAGACGCTCGATGTTCTCGAGGACTGCGGAGTTTCTGATCATGCTCCCATGCATGGCGGGCACGATCATGACTGGCATGTCACTCCCCAGCGCCGTCGTCGCGAAGGTCGTGACCGGGGTATCGTCGATCCCGCAGGCGACCTTGGACAGCGTGTTGGCGGTACAAGGGGCTATCAGGAACAGGTCGGCTCGGTCGGGCACATCCCCGCAGAGCGCCACGTGTTGAACTCTTCCGTCGATGTTCGTGGTCACCGGGGATCCAGAGGCGAACTCGAGTGCATTTGGGTGGATGATATTCTGCGCTTCCTGAGACACGACCACATGTACCTCGGCACCATGCCTGGTCAGCTCCCTGCAGAGCCTGACCGAGTCGACGGCCGCAATGCTACCCGTCACGCCAAGTACGACTCGTCTTCCCCTCAGCTCGTCTCCCTTGGTGCCTCTCAGATGGTCCGCTGGATGCATTCAACCAAGTTCGAGTCATCTCTCTGTATTAAAACTTCCTCTCATTCAAGGCCTGGAGTATTTCCTCGACAATCTCTCTTGGAGGCCGTGTCGAGTCAACCTGGACGATGGTAGGGTCCCGTTCTGCGAGTCTCAGGTAGTTGCCCTGGACCTCCTTCAGGAAATCCTCACGTTCGAACCTGGACAGCTCGCCCCTGTCGCCTATCCTGCCAAGGGCCTCCTCCGGGTCAACGATCAAGAGAAATGTCACGTCTGGGTGAATCGATATCCTGATGTTCGCGTCGAGGAGCCAATCGAAGTTGTCGCCCTGTGACTTCCTCCTCAGGTAGGCCGTCTGATACGCGACTGTGGAATGGTAGTACCTGTCGCAGACCACGATCTTACCGCTCTCGAGGTGGTTTGCGATCTCCGGCGTGTGATTGGCTCGATCCGCCATGAAGAGGAGCGCATCCAGGTAGGGGCTCACCTCCTCGGAATCCCCCTTGCGGACCGCCCTTCCGATCCAGGAATCCGTCGGTTCCCTCGTCAGAACGGCGCGAGGGCCCAGCCTGTCCGCAACGGTCTTGGCGACGGTGCTCTTACCACAGCCATCGATCCCTTCGATAACCACGAATCCCGACATTCTGCTCAGCTCCGATTGGTCCCGCTCGTAGTTAACAGTTTCCGGGGCAGCGGTGAGAGTTGAGCGCACGCCAGTGTGTCAACAGACCCATGGTCGCCCCTTCTGACAGGTTATAAGTAGACTAAATACGGTTACACTTCATCTCGGGTGATAGACTGGTAGTGGCCTATGTACTGATAACGACAGCGACGGGCAAGGAGCTCTCCGTCCTGGACTGCATAAGGCAGCTTCCCGAGCTGTCGGAGGCACATCAACTCTTCGGCCAGTACGATATCATCACCCGCATGGAGACGGACAGTTACGACAAGCTGTGCGATGTCGTGCTCCAGAAGGTCAGGACAGTTCAGGGCGTCACGGGGTCCAGAACACTCATCTGCGCCAGTTTCAGGCGGGATTGAGACAACCGCTCACCGCGAGCCCGCGCCGTCGTCAGCCATTTTCTTCTCGTACGCGTTCCAGCTCAATATCATGTCCCGGGCAGCCTTCGCCTCGTCTATCCTCCTGCGGGCCGTGTTGTACGGAGCCCCTTTCAGGATCTCCGGGTCCTCCGCCATTATCTCTCTGCAGGCTTCCACGAACGAGTCGAGAGTTTCCTTCGTCTCGGTCTCAGTAGGTTCTATCATCAAGGCCTCGTCGACGATAAGAGGGAAGTAGACCGTTGGAGCGTGGAAGCCGTAATCGAGGAGCCGTTTGGCGAAGTCCGTCGTCCTCAACCCCTTCTGTTTGAGCGGGTTCCCACTCAGGACGAACTCGTGCTTTGTGAGGTCGCCGTAGGGCATATCGAAGATGCCCTTGAGCTTCTCCTTGAGGTAGTTGGAGTTCAGAACCGCTCCCTCAGATGCTCTCTCGAGTCCGTCCCCTCCGAGCATCCGGATGTAGGCATGCCCCCTGACGAGGACACCGAAATTGCCGTAGAACGCCCGGACCTTGCCGATGCTCCTCGGTCTGTCATGGTCCAGACTGTAAACGCCATCCCTCTCTACGATCCTAGGCACGGGAAGGTACTCTTCGAGTGACGCTTTGACGCCGACTGGTCCCGCCCCGGGCCCTCCCCCTCCGTGAGGGGTGGCGAAAGTCTTGTGGAGGTTGAAGTGGACTATGTCGAAATCCATAGCGCCGGGCGAGGTCTTGCCCATGATGGCGTTCAGGTTCGCTCCATCGTAATACAGGAGCGCTCCTGACTCATGGATGATCCTCGCAATCTCCGTTACGTCTTTCTCGAACAACCCTAGCGTGTTAGGGTTCGTCAGCATGAACGCGGCCGTGTCTTCGGATATGGTCGCCTTCAGCGCCTCGATGTCGACGCAGCCGTCTCTCGACGGCAGGTCGAGCACGTCATATCCGACCATCGCGGCGCTTGCGGGGTTTGTCCCGTGGGCCGTATCTGGCAGGATGACCTCTCTCCTGTCCTCCCCCCTGGATTCATGATGGGCCCTCACGATATGCATACCCGTGAACTCACCGTGCGCGCCTGCGGCAGGTTGCAGGGTCACGGCATCGACACCGCCGATCTCGCAGAGCATCTGCTCGAGCTCGTGCATGAGGGCGAGCGCACCTTGAACCGTGCCCGCGTCTTGGAGCGGATGGAGCCCTGCGACCGTCTCCCACCACGCGATCTCATCACATACCTTGGGATTATACTTCATCGTGCACGAGCCGAGCGGGTATAGGCCGTTGTCCACGCCGAAATTCATCTGCGAAAGGTTGATGAAGTGTTTCACGACCTCCCTCTCAGGGAGGTCTGGAAGGTTCAGACGGGATCGCACCAGTTCATCCGGTAGCAGGTCGCCGACGTTCAGGTCATCGCTCTGCTCCGCGCCGTCGCACTCTTCCATGAGCAGGGGGACGTCGTAGACCGCTTGGTGATATCTCATCTCACTCCCTCCAGCGCGGCTAGGAGTCGGTCGTGATCCACCTGTGAGTGCATCTCCGTCGTTGCGTAGAGGGCGCAGCCCTTGAGCTCCGGAAACCATCTTTCGAGCGAGACGCCTCCGTGTATCCGTTTGTCCAGAAGGCTCTTCCTGACGTCCTCCGCTGGAACGCTGGACCTGACCGCAAACTCGTTGAAGTGAGGTGCATCGAAGACGGGGGCGTCAAATCCGTCGACCGCGTCAATCCTCTTTGAGAGCGAGCGCATGTTCTCGAGGTTCCTGAGCGCGGTCCGCCTCAGGCCCGCCCTTCCGAGAACCGCGAGATGCGCCGCAACGGCAACCGCGAGCAGCGCCTCGTTCGTGCATATGTTTGAGGTGGCCTTGCTGCGCCTTATGTGCTGCTCGCGGGTCTGGAGTGTCATGCAGAAGGATCTTCTTCCCTCAGCGTCCTTTGTCATCCCTATCAGACGTCCGGGCATCTTCCTCACGTGATCGGCCTTGCAGCCGAATATCCCTATCGACGGGCCGCCGTAGCTCATCGGCACGCCGAATACCTGGGCGTCGCCAACCACGATGTCGGCACCCGTCTCCCCAGGAGGTTTCACCAGCGCGAGGGCTAGTGGGTTGACGCCGACAACCATCGTCTTCTCACCAAGGACGTCCCGTATCTCCTTACAACCCGTTTCGAGAGGTCCGAGGAAGTTCGGCGTCTCGAAGTAGAATCCTGTGACATCGCTGCACATCTTCGATTCGAGGTCTAGGAGGTCCACTTGTCCCGTCTCGGATTCGTATGCTACCTCAACGATCTCGATGTCGGCCCCTCTGGCGTAGAGCTTGGCGACCTCCTTCCGCTCCGGACTGACCGACCGACTCATCAGAAACTTCTTTCCCCGTGCTATCCTGTGGCTCATCAGGACCGCTTCTCCGATGGCTGTGGATGCGTCGTACACGCTGGAGTTCATGTAATCCACGCCGGTGAGTTCCGCCATGAACGACTGATACTCGAACTGCGCCTGGAGCATGCCCTGGCTGATCTCCGATTGATATGGCGTGTAGGATGTGATGAACTCCGACCTTGAGATGATGGTCTTCACCGCGGCCGGGATGAAGTGATGGTAGACCCCTGCTCCGAGGAAGCTGAGCCAGCGGGATGCCGGTTGATTAGTGGACAGATCCCTCTCCGTCTCGCGGATGAGATCGAGCTCACTCATCCCCGCCGGAAGCTTCAGTCCAGGGATTCGGACTTCCCGCGGTATGTCTTCGAAAAGGCTGTCGATCGAGCTGATTCCTAGCTCGGCGATCATCTGGGCAGAGCACTTGGACCGCTCCATGGTAGGCGTTCAATCGGAATCCACTGCTAAATCCTTTTTGCCTCCACAATTCGTAAGGCAAAAGCCTCACCAGTGTTGCGTAGTTGTCCAAAGGCATCTCGTCCGTCCCGCAAACCCCTTTCCCATTTCCGCCCTATGGCCTCTTCTCACAACGACATGCTTTCGCGGTCAGGTACGCGTGGCCAACGCACGAAGCCGTTTGACGAACGCGGGCAGGCTCTCGATGTCTTTGATATCCTTCTTCGCCAAGATGACGAGCTGCATCCGTATGGAGTAGTTCACCTTGGTGCCGTTCGCCTCGAACGCCTCCTTCAGCCGTCTCGCGAGCTGCCCGCCCTTCCGGTCCCAGTCCGTCAGCATCACGACCGACGGCCAATCTCTCGATACGGTCTCGCAGAAAGTGAGCAGTGAGAGGCCCTTACTCAGGGTGATGATGTTGCTCTTCACCCCTAGGAGTTCCAGGGCCTCGATGTCCCGTTTCCCCTCGACGATCACGGGCATCTCCCGGCTCAACTCCTCCAGCTCGTCGATGACTTTGAGGGTCTCTTCCAGGCGTTCGGACGGCGAGAGCATTCTACTTCAACCCCAGTTTCGACTTGACATCTTCGGTGCTGACCGGGACGAACACGGATTTCCTGTGGGTCTTCGACCCCTTGACCACGACGACGGCGCTCGCCGGGACCGACAGCTTGCGTGATAGGAACTCGACGAGCTCCGCATTGGCTGCACCGTCTTTCGGTTCTGCAGCTACCCTGACCTGAATCGCTCCTCTCCACCCGTCTATCCCGCCAATCTCGGTCGATCTAGCCCCGGGAGAGACGATGAAGTACACCAGGCATCCGCCTCGGGTCTCCTTGACGAATTCAGTCGGACGTTTCATGGCGAGGCCCGTCGAGCTATCATCGCGCTCTGTATAACCTTTTTCCCAAGCTCGTCAACGCACAAGCATCAAATAGGTTGTTGATGCATGCGCGAAGTGATGGCTGACAAGAGGGGGGACATGGGATACGAAGAGATCATGTCGCTTTTCAGACAGGAGTACCGGTCTCCTCAGCTGACGAAGGTCGAGCCCTCCCTATACGACAAGATGAACCAATACCTCCGGAATCTTCGAAAGGAGAGCGAGCGGGAGATCACTGTCAACCCGAGCTCTCAGGCGAGTATGATGGTCAACGACCAGCTGAAGAAGGCGACCGAGAAGGTGAAGAGGGTGTACGAGCTTCGTCAGCGCAAGATAGCGCTCCTATCACTGAGACGAGTCGCCGGCGACAACCCTGAGACTGGCAACCTCACGCCCGACGAGTTGGTACTTTACTCCAGCCTGATATCCGTGTTAGGTGCTCATCAGGACAACAACGCCGATTTCGAGAACACAGGGCCTAGGTTCTCCGATCCGAAAGACATCATAACCCTTCCAGATGCCCCTGAGAGCAAGGCCTCAGTCAAAGAGGAGGAGACGTCTGAGCTAGAGGATGTGAAGGAGGACCTGGTTCTTGTCCGAGTGCTTGAGGATGTCCCGACCTTCGCCGGATTAGACAGGGACTACACTCTGAGGAAGGAGGACGTGGTCTCGTTGCCGAAGAATATCGCGGACACGCTGGCATCACACGGGAAGATAAAGAACATGAGCGCCTCGTCATAGCGCGAACGGTCCGTTCTGGCAACCGTGCTCCGTCGGCGCAATCGAAGGTCGTGCCCCGCCCCCGCACAATACGCGCTTCTCGACAGCTTCCATCGCCAGGTCCACTGTGTTGTTGTCTTTGCTCAGATGAAGCAGTACTATCTGTTTGGTTCTCTCGCTGGTCATCTCAGAGCATAGCCTGCCGGCGTCTTCGTTCGATAGATGGCCGTGGTCCCCCGCGATGGCTGTCTTGAGGAAATACGGATAGCCCCCGTTCATGAGCATATCCTCGTCGTAATTGGCTTCTATCATGACCAGGTCGGAACCCCTCATCCCCTTCAGCACCTCTTCGGTCGGGGATCCAAGGTCGGAGGCAATCGATGCTCTTATTCCGTCGAGCGCGATCGAATATCCGACAGGCTCCGCCGCCAGGTGCCTCACCGGAAACGTGCGAATGCTGAGGTTGCCGACGCCAAACGTGCCGTGGCGTTCTATGGTTTTCGCATCGGTCCCTTCGAGAGGTGTGAGCGCCAATGTGCCCTCGGTGCCAAACACCGGGATGTCGTGGATGCTACAGAACCGCTTCGCACCTCTGTTGTGGTCTGTGTGTTCATGGGTGAGCAACACTGCATCGATGTCTTGCGCCTCGGCGCCGAAGAGTGAGAGCCTCCGTTCCATCTCTTTGCACGATATCCCCGCATCGATCAGGACCGAGGTTTCGTTCGAACGGAATAGAATCGAGTTGCCGCAGCTGCCGCTGCTCAGTACGGCTACAAACGGTCGGTGCATCCGACTGCCACTATAACCCCGTTGCTGATAAAACCTTTCCGTTCCGATCCCGCCTCTGAGACGGGCTGTCAAGGTTCTGGTGCGGGTTCGGACGACATCGGTGCGTCGGGCCAGATGGGCTCTGGAAAACGTCCAAGCTCGATAGATTTATTAACGGCGACCATATACTGCGAATTCGCGGGCCTGTAGCTCAGCTAGGTAGAGCAACCGGCTCTTACTGCGATACCTATCGGCTCTCTCAGGAGATACCGGTGGGTCAGGGGTTCGAATCCCTTCAGGCCCGCCATTCCTCTGCTTCCCTGCATACACAGGAGCGGCTGCGCGCGCCACCGGTGTCTTCTTCTGAAGGTCCGCTAACATACTTTGTCTTCATTGCTGAGCATGTGCGACCCATGGACGCCCATCACAGCTGACATAATGCAGGTCGAGTGATTCCTTGCGAGATTGCCATTCTCTCCTTCTCCAGAATGGAAATCGGCTGGAGTGGACTCAATGGTTTCAGTGTGCGAACTCCAGTGTGTGAGACGGAAGAAAACGTAAGGGGTTTAAACGGTCAGACCGTGGTATGTCTGAGCGGTTCCAGTCTCAGGAGCAGTAATCCGTTAGGAAGGCCCACCACCCGGTATCGATACCGAACTGCGTGTCGGCATACATCGGACCGTAGTAGTTCCAGTCTCCCTTCTTGGCCCAATACAGCGTGAGCCCCCTGCCGTCTGATATGTCTGGACTTGTGTGAACAGCAACCACGGAAGCGTCGACGGCCGTGACCATTGCAGCAGTCGCAGCTCTCAGCTCCACATTGGTGAATCGGTTGTCGGCCAACAGCGTGTCCCCGAGGTCCGCCATGTCCACGAAGTACTTGGTTCCCCACGCCACATAGCTGTTCCTCAGAGCGTCTCGGTACACCCTACTGTACGATGCAAGGTTGTCGTGCATCAGACCGCACCAGGTTTGGATCGTCGCGGCGGAGCCACCGAGGGCAGCGACATCCACTGCCGAAAGGCTCACCCCGGTATACGTGCTCTCATCGTAAAACTCCCCCCAACCATCGACCATGTCGAGTGCCAGCTGTGCGGGCGTCCTCGAAGGGTCGATGGCGACTGGCATGAGCATGTAGTCATAGGGGTACCCAAATACCGGTATGCCCTCTTCGGAGCCCACGAGATAGTCGACCAGACCGGTCGACCAGGCTTCGTAGACGACCTCTGTGTTGGCCATGTTGCACGCGTCGAACGAGAGGACGTCTATTTGCACGCCCGCGTCCTCGATTGCGGCCTTCATCTCCGGCATGCGTATCCTGTCCCAGGATGTCTGGTCAAAGCTGAATTCCACCCATCCATAGCCGTGGTTCCAGCCTGTGACCGACAGCTTCTCGGACGGGTACAGGGTCGATACCTCGGTTAAGAACCAACTGAATGTAGCTCCATCCCCGAAGTTCATCTCGGGATAACTGTTCACTACCTGCCAGGAGCCCCCTGATATCTCCACCAGTTCTGTCCCGTCCGTCTTGAGCCTGTCAATCATGGCGACTATCTTGATGTCGGAGTTGGCGGGCAAGCCCAACAGCCCGGGCAAGCTAGCCTCCTCCCAATATCTCTCAAGGTCGTTGTCGCCATTCACGTACAGGGCAAATGTCCACGACGCCACGGTCTCCGCTTCGGCCTTGCCAGTCATAAGGAGGCCAGATGTCGACATCATGAACCCCAGAGCAAGCACTAGGCACACACTTCTCAATCTAGAACGCATCTTCCACACCCCCACTGTGAGACGCTCAGTCTTTGGACAGCAGCGTCTGTGAGGGTGAATCGATTTATCGGTAATTATAGATGCGCCGGCGTGACTCCGCCGAGGAAAGGTTAATGCAGGGGACGCTCATCATCGACATGCCACAGCCGCTCGAGCGTGTGGCGGCAGGAGATGCTGAATTCGATGGCCCCCAAGAAACTCTATCTCGCAGGCACTGCCGGATGCGGCAAGAGCACACTGACTGGAGCCTTCCAACAGTGGATGCGGAATGAGGGATATGATGCGATCACCGTCAACCTCGACCCTGGCGCCGACACGATGCCTTACGAGCCCGATGTCGATATCAGAGACTGGATCCGTCTTTCCGAGGTGATGGCCGAGTACGGCCTGGGACCGAACGGCGCCCAGATATTGGCGGCTGACATGCTGGCCCTCAACATGAATGAGGTCGTCGACGTTATCGACGGCTTCGACACGGACTACGTTCTAATCGACACGCCAGGTCAGCTTGAGCTGTTCGCCTTCCGCCAGAGCAGTCGGGTGATCCTGGACGCTCTGGACAGGGAATCGTCCGTCGTCGCGTTCCTTTTCGACCCTGTCATTGCGAAGAACCCCAACGGCTTCGTGACATCACTCCTCCTGTCTGCCACGGTTCAGTTCAGGCTCACCGTCTCCATGGTTACGATGCTTGCGAAATCCGACCTCCTCACCGAGTCCGAGAGACAGATGGTCGAGCGTTGGGGCGCGGACAAATATTCTCTCTGGAGCGACCTGTGTGACGAAGCCCCCAAAGACACACAGACTCAGATCAACCTTGAGTTTCTGCAGGCGCTGGAGACGATGGGCGTTATCGGAGGCGTGGGGTTCACGAGCTCCGAGACATCGGAGGGTATCGCGGACATTTATTGGGTCGTCCAGCAGCTGATGGAAGGCGGAGAGGATATCCAGAGGTAGGCCTGGAGCAGCTCGCAGACTCTCACTGTCCCCCCTCGTGCGATGATGGTACATGCAAATGCCTTAAGAACGAGTAGACCGTCAGCTTGACGTTCTGTCGTGAGGCGTCTCTGAATGCATGCTGTCGTGAAAAGGCACAAAGCTCCCGGGGCCGAGATCGAATCGGTCGACAAGCCCGAACTTGGCAAGGATGAGGTTCTCATCTCGATGAAGCACAGCTCGATATGCGGCACTGACGTTCATATTTGGCAATGGAACCACTGGGCTGAGAGACGGGTGAAGAATCTCCCGATAATAATCGGTCACGAGGTTTGCGGCGAGGTTGTCGAGAAGGGGGATGAGGTGAGCTTCCTCGAGATCGGCGACTTGGTCGCCGCTGAGACGCATGTCGTCGATCGGACATGCTATCAGTGCAGGACTGGACGGATGCACATCTGCAGGGACATGAGGATCCTCGGTATCGATACCGACGGTGTCTTCGCGGAGTACATCCGCATACCGGAGATGAACGCGAGGAAGCTCCCGGTCGGTTTGGACCCAAAGCTGGGTTCGCTGCTAGAGCCTCTCGGCAATGCCACTTTCACCGTGCTGCCAGACGAGTGCGCGGACGATGTCCGTGACAAGAACGTGTTCGTTGCGGGTTGCGGTCCGATAGGCCTTATGGCCGTGGCGATGTCGAAGGTGTTGGGCGCCCGGAAGGTGATTGCGTCGGAGCTCGCCTCCGACACAGTCAGGTTTGACCTCGCGAAACGCATGGGGGCCGATGTGGTCCTCGACGCAGCTACGGGGCACGATAGCATTGTTGCGGCCGTCCGGGACAACACCGATGGCAACGGTGCGGACGTATCGCTCGAGATGTCCGGAGCGCCCGCTGCATTGCGTCAGGTATTCGATGCGCTGACGCCGGGCGGGCGCGTGTCCATCCTCGGATTGTATCCGGACCCCGTGAAACTGGATGTCAACAATGCCGTCACATTCAAATCCGCTAGGGTCTATGGCATCACGGGCAGGAAGATGTTTGAGACATGGGAGGAGATGTACAAGATCCTCCGGAGCGAGGAATTCAGGACGAAGCTCTCGTCTATTGTCTCCCACACCCTGCCGATCAGGGACATAGCCGAAGGTATGGAGCTCATACATTCGAAACAATCTGCGAAGGTGTCCCTGGTTCCTGAATGGTGAGGAAATGGCGCGTAGAGATCCCGTATCGTTCCTAGGTGTCGAGTACAGAGCGCTCGTCGAGGCTGAGCTCGACTGGAAGCTGAGGGTCTTGGAAGGCCCGAGCTCCCCGAGATGCAGAGTCGACGGCAGCGATGTAATCATGCTCTGTTCGAATAACTACCTCAGCCTCAGCAATCATCCGAGACTGAAGCAGGCCGCCATCGATGCTGTCAAGACGCACGGCGCTGGCTCGGGCTCTGTACGCCCGATAGCCGGAAACATGGACCTGCATCTCGAGCTCGAAGAGCGCCTCGCGGTCTTCAAGGGCGCAGAGGCGTCTCTCGTTTACCAGACCGGCTTCGCCGCGAACGCCGGGCTGATACCTCAGCTGACTGACTCCGGAGACCTGATAGTAAGTGATGAGCTCAACCACGGGAGCATAATCGACGGAGTCCGGCTGTCGAAGGCGGACAGGGCGGTGTACCGTCATTCCGACGCCGCCCATCTGGAGGAAGTCTTGGACGCGGCCGAGCGGCACACCCCGCCTTATAGGAGAATCCTTGTGATCACCGATGGCGTGTTCAGCATGGACGGAGACATCGCCCCGCTCGACAAGGTCGCAACGACCGCCCGCGACCACGGCGCGATGGTGTACGTCGACGACGCCCACGGCGAAGGGGTGCTGGGAGATGGCGGAAGAGGTATAGTCTCGCACTTCGGCCTGACGAGGGAAGAAGTCCAAGTGGAGATGGGGACTTTCTCGAAGGCGTTCGGCGTCGTCGGAGGACATGTGTCCGGAAGCCGCGACCTTGTAGATTTCGCGCTGAACAGGTCACGCACATGGTTGCTGAGCGGCTCTCATCCCCCCTCAGTGGCGGCCTCGTGTATCGCCGCAATCGATGTTCTGGAGACCGAACCCGAGCATGTGCGGAACCTCTGGTCTAACACTGAGTACTTCAGGAAGGCCGTCCAGGGTATGGGATTCGACACCGGCAGCAGTGTGACCCCGATAGTGCCGATCATGATAGGCGACAGCGGCGATGCGAAGAAGTTCAGCCGCCGCCTGTTCGAGCTCGGCGTGTTCGCCCTGCCGATTGTCTTCCCGATGGTGGCGCGGGATAGGGCGAGGATAAGGACGATAATGAACGCAGCGCTGTCTCAGTCCGATCTGGACGAGGCGCTCGCGGCGATTGAGAGGGTCGGCAAGGAGATCGATCTAGTCTAGTCCAGCTCCTCCGTCTGCATCTTCTCCGTGATAGTCATCTTGAATTCCTCCGACGGGGTGATGACCTCGAACACGATCGTGTCGATGATGCCTTTTTCCTTGAGCGACTGTTGGGGAGGCAGGAGGTGATGCTTCTCCATGAATCTGCCCAGCTGGTCCTTCCCGTCCTCTCTGACTGCCTTTTTTATGACTGCCGGCTTTCTCCAGAAGCCGGAACCAAGTTTGGCAACCGTCCTGATGCCTTCCATGTGGAGTACTATCATCTCATGTTCCCTGGAGAAGAACTTGTCCCTGTTCTCAAGGACGATCTCTATGCCTCTGTTCCTGTTCGGTCCCTGCCAGACAGTGCATTCGAAGACGTCGCCTACGGCTGATGTGGCCGGTACACTCGCCTGCTTCGGTGGGTAGGTGAGGACATGACAGTCGGGACAGAACATCTGGTCCGTATCCCTCTTGCATCGATTGCACACACGTGTCGTGCCTGGATTCATCGCTGTGCTCATAAGGAGTTGAAGGCCATTTCAAGGTTTGCGTTTCGGTGAGGATGCTTAGAGCCTTGAAAGGTCCTCCAGTTTGGCGCTGTCTTCTCCCTTGCGTCGAGGCTTCTTCTTACGGGGCCTCGGGACGACTTCCTCTTCCTCGACCTCTTCATCGTCCGGTTCCTCGTTCTCGGCCGGCTTCTTACGGACGACACTGCCATCCAGCGGCGCGTTGCATCTGGGGCACTTGTCCCGCCCCCTTACGCACTCCTTGCAGAGGACGGCCTTGCACTTGGCGCATCGCCTCACAGCGATGCCTCCGTGGAACAGGCAACGCCTGCCCACCAGGTCCGGCTGATCCTCGTCCACATCCCCTTCTTCGTCCTCCGCCGCGTCAGCTCTCCTGGTACCTTTCCGAGGGGCCTTCTTCGTGTCGGTTCGAGGGCGCTTCCTCTCAGGCCTCTCCTCTGGTTCCTCCTCGTCCCCCTCGTCAGTATCCGGTTCCTCCTCGCGATGAGGTCTCTGCCTCGGTGCCTCAGACAGGCTCGGTTTCGAGGCACCGCTCTTCCACGGGGAGTACTCGCCGAAGCCCTCGGAGACTATCGACTTGAGCGACACCGACTGCGATTCCACTCCTCCCTCCTGGAATGTCATCAGTATGGTCACGAGCTGGCGTGCCTGATAGGCTCCCACCCCGAGGTTCCTGATTATCCCAAGGACGTTCTTCTGGTCGCCCGGCAGGTCCAACGCCTGCCTGAGCAGTGCGTCCGTCTGTGGGTCCGACACCTGGGTGCTGAAGCTGTGCTCCTCGATGGCCTTGAGGTAGCTGAGCATGCGTTTGCCGCTGGAGACTCTCAGCTCCGGGAAGTTGACCGTCACATCGCACAGCCTGAGACCATTGGTGGAGAGGTCTCGTTTGATCATCGATGTGACAAGGATCTCCCTGGACATCTTCTCGTACTTATCGAATCCCTCTGGTGTCAGCTGGGAGAGGGAGATGTCCTCCGACTGGCTGAGGTAGTCCAGGACCTCTCCGAGGAACGCGTAAGGAATTCCGCAGACCCTGAAAGCCTCCTCCTTGGTTACTGGCCTCCCGTGAGTGTACTCGAAGTCCAGCACGGATCGCGAGTAATCCTCGATCTTCGTCTTCCTTATCTCCTCCTCCGCCAGTTTCCTGCCCTCCGTGGCCGTCTCGAAATATGGGTCGATCGTGAGCGCGTGGTCGAAGCATCTCAACGCCTGCTCCGGCCTGCGGAGCTTGAGCATCGCATATGCTTTGCTCTTCCAAGCCTCCTTGTCGTTCGAGTCGAGCCCTATAGCCCTGTCGTACGCCGACCCCGCCTCCTCGTAGGCGTCGAGCTTCTCCATCACCGCCCCCTTGCTCATCCAGACCTTCGAGTTGGACTCATCGATGTCCAGCGAGCGGTCGAAGCAGTCGTTCGCCTCTGTGAGGGATTCCATCTCGGAGTAGAGCTGCCCCAGCCTGTACCACGCGGTCTTGTCTTTGGGGTCTATCTCAAGGGCCTTCAGGTAGGAGCGTACAGCCTCCTGCTTCTCTCCCGCAGCCTCCGACGCCTTCGCCCTGCTCGTCCACAGGTCTCTGTCGACGGCTCCTTGCCTGATGGCCTCATCGAAGCACCCCAGGGCCTCGGATATCCTGTTGAGCTTGAGCAGAGCCATCCCCATGTACTTCAGGGCCGAGATGTCCCTGGGCGAGTAACGCCTCGCCTCGTTGAACGCGTCGAGACTGTCCTCGAGCCTCCCTGTGGTGGCGAGTGCCCTTCCGTGGTCCGTGTGGAATTCAGGGACGCTAGGCAGTATCTTGATGGCTTTCTTGAAGTCCACCAGCGCCTCGTCAAACCTCTTCAGCTCGAGGTATGCCTTTCCCCGGTTGTCCAGTATGAACGGCTGGTTCGGGTCGAGCTTGAGCGCCTCATCCAGCGCCTCGGCCGCCTGCGCCGCCTTCCCCGCGTTGAGCAGCAGGGAGCCTTTCCGGTTCCAGAGCGCCAAGTCCTTCTGATCGAGCGAGATCGCCTTCTCGTAGCTGGTCAACGCCTCGTCCTGCCTTCCGAGCCTCTCGAGCGCTCCCGCTCTGTCCGCAAGCGCGTGCTTGCTTTTCGGAGTCAGATCGAGGATCTGGTCGCAGACGTCAACGACGCCTTCGTTATCGTCGAGTTCCTTCAGCGCCAGCTTCTTGAGTTCTAGCACGTCGACATCCTTATCGTCGATCCCCAGCGCCTTGTTGAACGCGGAGAGGGCATCACTCGCCATCTTGAGCGAGAGAGCCGCATTCCCTCGATCGATGTACGCGTTCTTGTCCTTCGGCGACACTGCGAGGATCTCGTCGCAGACTTGAATGACCTCCGTGTGCCGCTTAAGGCTCTTCAGGGTTTCCTTCTTCTTGTTCAGGATGTGGACTTCTTTCGGAGACAGTGAGAGGGCGGAGACATATGCCTGCAACGCGTTCTCCTCTCGTCCCAGCCTGGTAAGGACCTCCCCTTCCCTGACCAGCAGGTCGACCGAGCCCGGCTTCTCCCTGATGGCCTCGCGGATCGTAGAATGGGCTTCCTCATAGCGCTCCAGCCACTCGAGGGCCTCTGACTTGAGGATCAGCGCCTCAACGTCCCCAGGCACTGCCTTCAGAAGCTCGTCGTACCTCGCCAGCGCCTCCTCGTAGCGTTTCAGCTTGATGAGCGACCTGCCAAGCTGCTTGGACGTCCCTGTGTCGGCGGGGTCTATGTCGATGGCCTTCTCCAGCGACTTGACCGCTTCCTTGTAGTTCTCTGCCGTGTACGCCGCCCTTCCCCTTAGTCTCCAGAGGGGCGCGCTATCGGGATTAGATGATATGCCCTGCTTCGCATAGTCCATGGCCTCATTCGGCTTGTCTATCCTGAGGAACAGGGCGGATACGTTGTAGAACACGTCCGCACTCTTTGGGTCGAATTTCAGGGCCAGGAGATAGGATGCGAGCGCGTCCTCGACGCGGTCCAATCGGTCCAAGGCCACAGCCCGGTCGAAATGCGCCGATTTGTTCGACTCGTCGAGGGCTATTATGCGGTCGCAGACATCTACGACCTCCGAATCCTTGCGGACCTGCTTGTAAGCCTCTTTCAGGCTCTCGAGGACCGGTTTAGGCTCTGGCGTCGCCTTCAAGGCCTTCTCGAGGGTCTTGACAGCGTCGTGTATCTTCCCCACCTTGATCTGTGCTATACCCTTGTCGTGCATCGTCTCGTGGTCGTTGGAATCGATGCTCAGCATCTTGTTCGCCCACGATATCACCTCGTTGTGCATGCCAAGGCGGATCAGACTCTGTTTCTTGAGTGTCATCGCCGGCCTGTGCGAGGCCGAGACTGCCAGCGAGGCATCAGCGAATGTGAGTGCCTCCTGATATCTCTTCAGAGCGAACAGTCCTCCCGCTTTGTCCGCAATGGTTTCATGGTCTCTCGGGTCGAGGAGCATGATGTTGTCGCAGACGCCTATCGCATCCTCGTACCTCTTCGCCTTCAAGAGGGTCTTCTTCTTGTTGAGCAGTACGTTCAGGTCGTTCTGCTTTATGCCGAGAGCCCGGTCGAAGGATTCGATTGCCTCGTCGAACAGGTTCGACTCCTCCTGCACGACTCCGAGCTCGTTCCACAAGACCGGGTTCGAATCGTCGAGTCCCACGGCCCTCTTGAAGCTGCTCAACGCGCCATCCCTGTCTCCGAGCTTGTGCTGGATCCGTCCTATGTTGTCGAGTATGTAGGCGTCCTTCGGGTCAATCTTGAGGGCTTTGTTGAGCGCCTTTATCGCTTCCTCGCCCTTGCCGCCGAAGTTGAGCGCCGCTCCCTTCCCGATCCACAGCTCCTTGTCCTTGGGGGAGACCTTGAGGCCCCTGTCGATGACCTCGTTAGCCTCATCGTAACGCTCGAGCCTCGAAAGGGCGGAAGCCTTGAGCTTTATGGTGTCCAAATCCTTCGGCTCGTGGGCAAGGATCTTGTCGTAGTGTGAGATGCTCTCGGGTTTGAGCTGGATCACCTTCCTGTAGCTTTCGAGGGCATCGGAGATCTCGTCGAGCTCCTCCAGCGTGGCGCCGAGCATGGACCAGTATCTGGACGATGTCGGGGCTTCTTCGACCGCCCGCCTGTGCCATGCGATGGCCTCGTCTCCATCGTTCAGGCGAAGAGCTGCTTCACCGAGCACGACCATGGCTTCTGCGTTCCTTGGGTTAAGTTGCAGCGCCTCCTTTGCGAAGTCCCTCCCCCTCTGGTGGTTCCCCAGGCCGATGGATACCGATCCGACGGTCGAGAATAGCTTGGAGAATTCCGTTCTCATCTTGTCTATGAACGGACGGTTCTCCTTCAACGTGCCAGTGAGCTTCTGCAGTTCAGCAAGAGCCTCCTTCCGTCTCCCAGCCTTAACGAGGGAATCGATTCTGCCCAAATCCTTGGTAGCTCTCCCAAGCAGTCTCTTCTCTTTGTTCATAAGTGAGTCTAGAAGGCCCAAATCACACTCTCCCGTGTTGAGGCGAGTTAATGGATTGTCTTCATAAAGCATTTTCCAGACACAAGCGCCCTTTGACGCGCTTGGCTGACAAGAAGGCAAGATCGTGCGTCCGACGATTCCTCCTGCGTGACTCTGAGATTCTGATGGGCGGCCTGCACGGCCAGAAGCGAGCCACGCGCGCGGGGCTCGTTAACGTCTGACGAAATGGAGTCATATGCCTCTCTATTTGCGAATGTTTATATATTGTGAAGCGACATACGGGAAGTTCGCTGACAAAATGTCAGACAAACCGTTTGGATGGGATGCGATGCTGAACAGGAAGGCTGTGCGGGCCGCGGCGCGGAATGCTGAGGCAATAAGATGGGTTCGCAGTCACACGGTTCGGGACCTTGAATGTCTGGCCGACGATATGAAGACTCGAGGTGAAGATGCCCGTGGCATCATCGATCTACTGGATGAACTCAGGGAGATCGACAGGAGTCTTTGCTCAGAAACAGATCTAGTCCCAGAGACTGTGTGAGTGAGTACGGAAGGAGAACACGCGTATAGGTGTTCAGAGAAGAAAACGAGGATACTGAGACGGGCACCGCGGTATGTGCCAGAGAGAGAGACATTGTGACATACTTGAACCACAGACCGAGGCCGAACTTTCGCCCACATTGCTTCGTCCAATCCCTCGCCCTTGCGGAGTCGAGGAGATTCGATGAGGCAATCGCCCAAGCACATGCTTCCGACTTTGGAGACGGGTTGTAGGGAGTCTCGTGCCGTCACGTAACGGTGGCGCGTACCAGGCCAGGCTCATGGGAGAGAAGGTGCAGGTGCCGGGATTTGAACCCGGGCCGTTGGCTTTCATCCCTCTCCATTTTTAATCCCTCTGATGGAGGAGTTGGAAGGCCAAAATCCTAACCAGACTAGATTACACCTGCCTGTAGCGGGCGAAGAGACCGGTTGTCTGATAAATATATTTCTTCTCGATGGCGGACGAATCAGGAAGATTAACATGTTGCCCCGTTCATGCCTGGGTCTGCTTTATGGCTCCCGCGTTGAGACTTCGAAAGGTCTTTCTACAAACACAGCGACGCGAGTCGATGTCTGGCGATGTAGGGAAAAGGTAAAAATGTAGCTCGTCAGTACCGCCTCCCTTGACTCTCGCCAGGACAACACGGTACACTCCGATGATGAAATCTCTTTTCGCCCGTATGATGCTCCTTTCGCTCGTGTCGGTTGCCATTGCAGCATCAGGGTTCGTTTCATCTGGCGACGCCGGTCCACCGGACAGTGCCCCTTCTCCTGAGGTCAGATATTCATATCATTCCCTCACGGTGGCTGAAATGGTAGACCTGAGCGGGAGGTCCGGCGTTTACGATCCATCGCTCGACTATAACACGATGATTGACGGGCACGGGACCGGACTCGCCCCGCCTTCGAGCGAGGGATGGCAGTCTATGGTCGGCAGCCTGAAAGTGCTTGATTCCGTGGAGGCCGACATGGAATCGATTCCGTCATCGGTCGACCTCTCGACTGAACCGACCTTCCCGGCAGTTGGCGACCAGGCTTCCCAGCCGTCGTGCGCTGCATGGGCGGCGGCGTACTATGCTTACGGTTTCGCGGAGGCGACTGACTTGGGATGGACCGAGGCAAGCTCTGGCTCACCAGACCAGCTTATCTCGCCAGGCTGGACATACAACAAGGTCAATGGATGGCGTGATTCTGGGTCGAGCATGGACGGGAACATGTTCGTCATAAGGGACTGGGGCGCTGCGACACTGTCGACAATGCCTTATGACGATTCTGAGAGCCTCGACTGGGGTTCCCCCTCCGCCTTCAGGGAAGCTCCGGAGCACAGGGCCGCCGAGGTATTCTACATTCCCTACACCGGCTCCGCCACCGTAGATGAAATCAAGGTCCTTGTCTCCGAGGGTACGCTCGTGACCTTCGGATTGGACGCGCTACAGTTCCTCTCTGGCTTCGCGGACGGCAACCTCGTCCTCTCGGCCGCCGAGTATTCGTCCGACATTCTCAACCACGCCCAGACGATTGTTGGATTTGATGACTCGATCGGGGACGATGGAGAATTGGGCGCTTTCAGGGTGGTCAACTCTTGGGGTGCTGAATGGGGGGACGAGGGATTCTATTGGCTCACGTACGAGATGTTGCTTGAGCTAGGGGAGATGGATGGGCAGTTATTGAACTACATCACAGACATTCCGGATTACTCACCGGAACTGGTGGCGGTGTGGCATTTCGACGATGCACCTGCGAGAAACACGGATATCGAGGTTGGGCTGGGCTCTGTCGAATCCCCCATCGGGTCGAAGAGCCCGTTCTTCTTGAAAGACAGAAGCGCCTCGCAACGTTTTCCGACATATATGTGTCTCGACGTCTCCGAGTTCTCCGACGACTACCACGACTCGGCCGGGCAGTTCTTCCTGGATGTCGGCCTTTCGACATTCAAAGGAGTTATCTCATCATTCAAGATGGAGCATCACACCTTGAATTACGTCCCGGGCGCAGCAGCTCGCATTTCTGCCCAGTCCGAGGATGTTCCAAAGGTAACTCCTGGGAGCGTCAGCGTCACATTGCCGCTGCACGACCCGATCTCGACTTCGGAGGCGCTCGATAGCGCGCTACTCTCCTTCGTGGCGATGGGCGAGGTCGAATGGGTCGGCGTCAACCACGCCTCGGCCGGGGACGGAGATTCCATGCAGAGCGGCGATGTGGGAGACGGGGAGGCGGCTTACATGGCGGTCTCGGTGGCTGGCCCGGTGCAGGTGTCCTTCTTCTGGAAGGTTTCGTCCGAATCAGGGGGTGATGTCCTCTCCTTCCAAGTGCCAGAGGCTGGCGTGAGCGATTCCATCAGCGGTAATCAGGATTGGTCCGAGCGGACATACGACATCGAGGGTGGCGTCCATACTCTCATTTGGAGCTATTCAAAGGATTCTAGCGTGAGCGAGCTCGACGACACTGCGTGGGTGGATTCCGTGAGCATCTCTGCCCAACTCATTGATTTCTCGCTGGAACCCACTTACGAAGCAGTAATTGGCATGCCCTTGTTGGTCGCGCCCATGTATGTTCAGAACACGATGGCTTCGGAGCTGGAGTTCCGGTTCGACTGGGGCGACGGCTCTGCGGTCGACCTCGGTGATCCTGATGAAGGGTACTCTGCATCGCACACATACGGCCTGCCCGGACCGTACACGTTGATCGTCACAATGCAGGACGAGCGCTCAAACATCGTTGAGAGGACAGCCGAGGTTGAGGTTGAGGCTGCCAACGCCAAGCCAGACATACACTCGTTGGCAATCTCACCAGAAGGCGATTATCATGAACCGGGCTCTTCGGTGGGTTTCGATGTGAGCGTTTCGGACGTCGAGGGTGACACAATAACAGTCTCTGTGGCGTTCTCTCTCATTGAGATGGTCCACGAGGAAACGCAGGCAGTCGACCCCGGCATCCCCGCGCTGTTCTCCATCGAGTTCGTCTGCCCGCTCGGAAGCGAGATTCCGTATGAGGTGGTTGTCACCGCCAGAGACAATGCTGAACATCTCCTGCCTGGGGATTGGGACAGCATTACAGCATCGCTCCTCGTCAATACACCGCCCGTGGCCATGCTGGAAGCCGATGTTGAGGCCGCGGTAACCGGAGAGGTTGTCAGCTTGGACGCTACGGCCTCGTCGGATGAAGAGACTGCTTCGGTGAACCTCGAGGCAAGATGGGATTGGGAGAGCGATGGCGAATGGGACACAGCCTGGTCGTGTGATTTGGACTCAGACCACACGTATCTCGCACCTGGGTCGTATGTAGTGACGGTTGAAATCAGAGATGCCAATGACCTCGCCTCGGCGGCAACGGTCGAGGTGGTCGTCACGGGCGAGCCAATCCCAGAATTCCCCGTCGTGATGGTTCCCATGTTTGCCATCATCGTGATATTCGCGATTGCATGGCGGCGCGCGAGGCTGGGTAGGGACTGATCATCCAGTCCAATGTTTGTTCCAGCGTAGTGAGATGCTGGCAGATGGTGTGCCGAACTCAATTCACTCTCTGGCCTTAGGGCGACTCTGATGGCGTTGCTATCTGCCCAGAACAAGCTCGATGAGAGGGGACTCGTATGGACCCACTGCCTCAGTCTATGCAAGCAGGCCAGCGGCCTTCAGCTCTTCAGTGATCTTGTCGACGGCAATCTCGGCATCCTCTGGCTTTCGGGCACCAGTGCAAACCAGCTTCCCACTGCCAAACAGAAGCATGACCACCTTCGGCACGTCGAGACGGTACACGAGCCCAGGGAACTGCTCAGGCTCGTACTCGACCCTCTCAAGACCAAGGGTGATGGCTGTTGCGTTGAGATTGATCTTCGCGCCGAGGTTGCTCGTCGCAACGATGTTCTGTACCACTATCTCCGGCTCGTTCTTGACCACAACGCCCGCAGCTTCTATCTGCTTGACCACCTTGCCAACGGCTGTCTTGACCTGTTCGAGGCTCTTGGCACCCGTGCAGACGACCTTTCCGCTCCTGAAAAGAAGCGTCGCCGTCTTCGGTTCTTTCAGTCTGTATATCAGACCCGGGAACTGCTCAGGTTCGTATTCCGCACCGTCAAGTGCAAGCGCGATTGCCGGAAGGTCTAGCTCCACCCCGAGAGATGCCGAGGCTACAACGTTCTCTATCTTTATCAATGCCATAGAAACCTCTACCGTGCCTGACGGTATTCAACTAGGTATTTAAAAAGGCGCGCGCTTCCTCGGTGATGCAAGTTGTGCAACGCGAGGAGGGAAATCTGAGGAGCTGACGGCGTAAATGCCGCGTCAAAGGGTTAGAGCCAGCAGTTTCGTTGGGTCTCATGGCTTCAATAAACGGTGAAAAGTCGCAGACTGAGAGGAGGTCATGCGGATGGAAATGAGGAGATGCGTGTAGTCCGGCGTAAGAACACTCTGATTGA
This sequence comes from Thermoplasmata archaeon, assembly GCA_020696395.1. GTDB lineage: Archaea > Thermoplasmatota > Thermoplasmata > UBA10834 > UBA10834 > UBA10834. The sequence goes on from JAEHCN010000001.1 coordinate 71,535, forward strand.
GAAAGAGCCAGAAAACCGGAAGTGGGGTAGGTCGGATTCGAACCGACGATCACGTGATCCCGAACCACGGATCATACCAAGCTAGACCACTACCCCGTGGTTGATTGGGTGTCTGGGGATAGAAAAGGGGTATTATATATGCATGAGGTCTGGACCTGTAGTGCCATCGTGCGTTCCTCTAGTTCTGCCGGGGGGTTCGAATCTGCGGGAGCGGAAGATGGCGACACGATTGCGGTCGCCGACCGGGCGAGTCCAGGCATCACCCAACAGCCATCACATCGGCTATCGCCGGTGGTGAGATACGGCAGTTTTAAATATCCTCAAAATCCTCCGCCAATCATGCGAGATCAGGTCAGGGAGAAGATAGCAGGTGAGATATGTCTCTCGGAAGAGCCTGGGAAGACGATCCGCAAGTGGAGGGAGCAGTTCTCCATATCACAGCAGGATCTATCGAAGCATCTGAGCGTCTCTCCGTCCGTCATAAGTGACTACGAAGCGGGACGGAGGAAGTCCCCCGGCATCGCGACGGTCAGGAAGATCGTCGACGCGTTCATCGGTATCGACGAGAGATCCGGGGGCAACGTCCTGAAGCAGTACTCGCTCGCCGGGAAGACCGACTCGATAATCTCGATCAAGGAGTTCTCCGCCGAGATCTTGGTGCCGGAGCTGGTCGACGCGATCGATGGCGAGAACCTGACACCGGCGATGCCTCTTGACAAGCACATCCACGGCTACACGGTCATAGACAGCGTGAGGGCAATCACCACGCTCAGCTCGTTCGATTACCTGAAGATCTACGGCTGGAGCAGCCAAAGGGCCCTGATCTTCACGGGAGTGAGGTTCGGACGTTCCCCGATGATAGCGATAAGAGCTCACCCCCTCAAGCCAGCGCTCGTCGTCTATCAGAAGCCGGAGCATGTGGACGAGCTCGCGATAAGGCTGGCCGAGCTGGAAGGAATACCTCTCATCAAGACGACGCTAGCTATCAGCGACCTTGTGGACAGACTAAAGACGCTCGGGTGACTCGAGAGAAGGTGATTGCAGTGAAGGATGTGGGAGTTGTCAGCTACGGCGCTTATGTGCCGCATTTCAGGATCGTCCCGGAAGAGATCGGCAAGGTTTGGGGAGTCGATGGGAAGGCCATGGGGAAGGGCCTCATGATTTCGAGCAAGTCCGTCCCTGCGCCGGATGAGGACACCATCACGATAGCTGTTGAGGCTGCGAGGAACATGATGCGTCGTTGCGCCGTCGACCCGAAGGACATAGGGGCACTCTATGTCGGCTCCGAGTCACATCCTTACGCCGTCAAACCCAGCGGAACCATCGTCGCGGAGGCCATCGAGGCGGCTCCCGACCTCACGGTCGCGGACTTCGAATTCGCGTGTAAGGCGGGAACCGCAGCCATCCAGGCCTGCATGGGGCTCGTCGGGGGAGGGCTGGTGAAGTACGCGGTAGCCATCGGAGCGGACACCTCACAGGGCGCTCCTGGGGACGCGCTCGAGTACTCTGCCTCCGCAGGGGGAGCCGCGTTCCTGATAGGCGCGCAGGACGTGATCGCCACGATGGACAATACTTACTCATACACCACGGACACCCCGGACTTCTGGAGGCGCGAGGGACAGCGTTATCCGCGGCACGGTGGAAGGTTCACCGGAGAGCCCGCGTACTTCAGACACGTCATGAGTGGTGGGAAAGGACTCCTGGAGCGAACGGGCATGTCGCCGGAAGATTACACCTATGCGGTGTTCCACCAGCCGAACGGGAAGTTCCCTACCCGGGTGGCCAAACAGCTGGGTTTCTCGCCCGAACAGACAAAGGCAGGCCTGCTCGTCCCACAGATCGGCAACACGTACTCGGGCGCGGTCCCTCTCGGACTTGCCGCCGTCCTCGACGAGGCGGAGCCCGGGGACAGGATATTCGCCGTGGCTTACGGCTCCGGCGCGGGGTCTGACGCGTTCGACATCACTGTCACGGACGAGATGGCAACGTTCAGGAGGGACGCTTCCCCGACGATGAACGAGTTGATGGCGAGCCCGAAATACATCGATTATGCGACGTATGCGAAGTTCAAAGGCAAGATCGCGAAGGAGCGTGATTGACCATGCGGAGGGTTGCCGTCATAGGCGTTGGCATCACCGAGTTCGGCGAGCTCTGGGATTCGTCGTTCAGGAAGCTGGGCATAGGGGCGGGGCTGTCCGCGGTGGGCGACGCGAAGATAACCGCCGACAAGATCGAAGCGCTCTTTGTCGGAAACATGTCCGCTGGCCGGTTCATACGTCAGGAGCACGTGGGAGCTCTGATCGCAGATTACTCTGGCATCGCGAGGGACAACATACCTGCCACGAGGGTTGAGGCCGCCGGAGCCTCCGGGGGACTCGCTCTCAGACAGGGGTTCATGGCCGTGGCTTCAAGCCTCCACGATATAGTCGTTGTAGGCGGCGCGGAGAAGATGACCGACGTGAGCGATGTTGAATCGTCCTTGATCCAATCGTCCGCGGCCGACCAGGAGTGGGAGACAGAGCTCGGCGCGACCTTCGCCAGTCTGCATGCTCTGATGGCTACGAGGCACATGCACGACCACGGCACCACAAGGGAGCAGCTAGCGGATGTCGCTGTCAAGAACCACAGACACGGCGCTCTCAACCCGAAGGCTCAGTTCAGGAGGGAGATCAACAGGGATGTAGTGTTGCGGTCCCCCATGGTCGCGAGTCCATTGCGCGTCTTCGACTGCGCGCCCAGCTCCGACGGAGCGGCGGCGGTCATACTCTGTCCGTTCGACATTGCGAAGAAATTCACAGACTCGCCTGTGGAGATAATCGGCTCGGGCCAGGCGAGCGATTCTCTGGGCCTGCATCATAGGAAGGATATCTGCACTATGGCCGCGACCAGGGCGGCGACGCAGAGAGCGCTGAAGATGGCAGGACTGTCTCAGAAGGACGTGGATGTCGCAGAGGTCCACGACAACTACACCATCAGCGAGATTATCGCGATCGAGGATCTGGGCTTCTTCCCCAAAGGTGAGGGCGGAAAGGCGACAGAGGACGGCCTGACCTCCTTGGACGGCGATGTGGCCGTCAACACCTCAGGAGGTCTCAAGGCGAGAGGGGACCCGATCGGCGCAACGGGCGTGGCCCAGGCGGTCGAGATAGTGAGCCAGCTGAGAGGTACGGCTGACAAGAGGCAGGTCAAGGACGCGGACGTCGGACTGACGCAGAATGTAGGAGGCACCGGCGCGACGGTCGTGGTCCATCTGTTCAGGAGGGTCTAACATGGCGACGGCACCACGGTACTGGAGGGAGAACCCCAGCAGGTACAACATGGTCGGCTTCAAGTGCAACAACTGCGGCAAGTACTACTTCCCACCGAGGATAATCTGCCCTCTCTGTCACAGGAAGAGCGTCGGCAAGACCGAGCCGGTCAAGTTGAAGGGAACGGGCGCGATATTCTCCTTCACGGAGGTCCACGAGGGCATGGACGAGCACTACGTACAGAAGCCCTACATAGTTGCCATGGTGGAGCTAGAAGAGGGAGCCAAGGTTACCGGGCAGGTGATAGACTGCGATGCTTGCGACCTCTCTATCGGCACGAAGGTCAGGGCCACTCTCCGCAAGCTCAGCGAGGAGGGTTCGGCAGGTGTGATCCACTACGGATACAAGTTCGTGCCTGTCAGAGAGAACGGCGAACGACCCGGGGACGAATAAGTACAGGTACGTGCAAGAGGATTCGTGCACTCGCCTACGAATGTGGAGGATATTGATGATGGAACAGGCGTCCGCCTCTCAAGGGGTGGTGAGGATCGACGGCTCCACCTTGTCGATAGACAAGGTCGTTCGTGTGGCTCGTATGGGCGCGAGTGTCGAGCTGGCCCGAGAGGCGTGGGGCAGGATATCTGATTCTAGATCGTCTCTTGAGCAGCTTCTTGACGAGGGGTCGACGGTGTATGCCGTCAACACGGGCGTGGGAGATCTACTCGATGTGAGGATCCCTCAGGACGATCTGAAGACCCTTCAGGTCAACCTTCTCAGAAGCCACGCATGCGGCGTCGGTGAGGCGCTTCCCGTGGAGGTCGTCCGAGCGATGATGTTGCTAAGGGCGAACGCCCTTGCTAAAGGCTTCTCCGGTATCCGCCCCCAGCTCGTCGACATGCTGGTCGGCATGCTCAACAGCGGGGTGCATCCGGTCATTCCTCGTCAGGGTTCTGTGGGCGCGAGCGGCGACCTCGCGCTTCTTGCGCATCTCGCACTCGTTGTCATCGGCGAAGGCCAGGCGGAATCGAGCGCAGGAGTCGGGTCAGGTGCGGAGGCTCTTTCGGCCTCAGGGATCTCGCCCCTCGTCCTCGAACCGAAGGAGGCGATATCCCTGATAAACGGCACGCAGGGAATGACTGCGGTCGGCTGTCTAGCAGCGGAGGACGCGGCGAACCTTATCGATAACGCGCAGATTGCCGCCGCGATGTCGTTGGATGCCCTGAAGGGGACCGTTACCGCGTTCGACGAGTCGATTCAGAAGGTGCGGCCCCACAAGGGTCAGCTCGCGGTCGCGAAGAACATGCGTGCCCTTCTACAGGACAGCGAAATCATGGAGTCTCACAAGCACTGCGCGAGGGTGCAGGACGCCTACACGCTCAGATGCATCCCCCAGGTGATCGGGGCGACGCTCGACGCGGTCTGGCACGCGATGGGCGTGCTCGGGGTCGAGATGAACTCCGCGACCGATAACCCCCTCTACTTCCCAGATGGCTCGAGGATACTGTCCGGAGGGAACTTCCACGGGCAGCCCGTGGCCCTCGCCATGGACTACATGGGACTCGCAGCGCACGAACTCGGAGCGTTCTCCGAGAGGCGCCTGGCGAGGCTCGTCGATCACAAGTTGAGCGGGCTCCCTCCGTTCCTTACCCGGCATGGGGGCCTCAACTCTGGGATGATGGTTCCGCAGTACGTAGCGGCTTCCATCGTATCCGAGAACAAGGTGCTTGTGCACCCCGCCTCCGCCGACTCCATCCCGACTAGCGCCGGCCAGGAGGACCACAACAGCATGGGCATGACCTCTGCCTGGAAGGCCCGGCAGATAGTCGACAACGTATCCAGGGTTCTCGCGATCGAGATGATGGCTGCCGCTCAGGGATTGGACTTCATACCACAACACGCGAGCCCAGCAATCGAGAGCGTAAGAATCCTCCTGCGGTCGAGGGTACCCCGCCTCGAGGAGGACCGTTCCATGGCCAGAGACATCGAGGTCGTGGCTCGGATGATCTCGGAAGGCATGTTCGTCGACACGGCGGAACAGGTGTGCCATTATACGCGCGCATGATCCTGCGATAGGTTGAACTTCGAGCAGTTCATACGGCTTCACGAGGGGAATGGATTGGAAGATGTTGCAGAGGCTGCGATTGACCATGCACTTCGCAGCGGTGCAGAGTTCGCTGATTTGAGGATGGAGTCGTTCTTGGGCACCGTCATCGTCGTGATGGACGGACGGACCAAGACCATCACGACAAGGGTCGAGAGGGGCTGTGGGATCCGAGCGTTCATAGATGGCGGCTGGGGATTCGCCGTCTGCAACGGCCTCGACATCGCCATCGTCAGGGAGACTGCGGAGAAGGCTGCGAAGCTGGCGAGGGTGAGCAAGGAGAAGGCGAAGGTCAGGTTCAAGATCGACGAGGCCCCGTCGAACAGGAAGAAGGACGTCTACCCGTGCCTCGTACCACCGTCGTCGGTACCCATCTCAGACAAACTTGATCTGGCGATGGGCCACGACAAGTCAATCGGGTCCGCCGACGAACGCGTGGTCAGCAGGAACACCAGATACGAGGATTTTGAGGGGAAGAGGGTCGTCGCCAACTCCTTCGGATCCCTGGTCGTCACGGACGAATGGTGGACGCTGGCATCGTGCTCTGCATGGGCTCGGGCTGACGGTATAGTCCAGCGTGGGCACGAGTCTGTCGGCAACGTCGGAGGATACGAGGTTGTCCAGTCCGAGCAGGCTGCCGAGATAGGCGTCAAGGCAGCCTCGCAGGCTATAAGGCTCCTGGATAGTAAGCCAGCTCCTGCGGGCAAGTTCACATGCGTGCTTGACAACAGAATGACGGGACTCCTGGCACACGAGGCGTTGGGACATGCGTGCGAGGCCGACGCAGTGCTTGCAGGCGCCTCGGTGCTCGAGGGCCTGCAGGGAGAGCGCGTCGCAACCGAGGAGGTCACACTCATCGATGACCCCACAATCGCCAACACCTTCGGATACTTCGCATATGACTGGGAGGGCGTGAAATCGGCCAGGCACACGCTGATAGACAAGGGCGTGTTGAGCGGGTTGATGCACAATCTCGAGACGAGCAGCCGGATGGGCGTCGACGCAGACGGCGCAGGCAGGGCGGAGACCTACTCGAGCCCTCCCATCGTCAGGATGAGTAACACGTTCATCGCGCCGGGAGATATCAAGAAGGAGGAACTGATCAAGGAAGTGCGGGATGGCATGCTGATCGTCGGTGCCCAGTACGGATATGTCGAGCCTGCGAAGGGTCAGTTTATGTTCAAGTGCGACGAGGCGTATAGGATCGTGAGAGGCGAGATAGGCCAACGGTATCGCGATGCTATTCTCTCGGGGCTTGTGTTGGAGACGCTGCACGAGGTCACGGGCGTTGCGGATGATTTCGTCCTGACCGACCCGGGCTACTGCGGTAAGTCCGGGCAGGATGCGAGAACGACGGACGGAGGCCCTCATATCCGCGTGGAGAATCTCCTCGTAGGAGGCCTCGCATAGGGGTGATGATATGAGCACTGTATCTGAACTGGCAGACCGGACTGTCGACACCGTGGAGAGATTCGGTGGCAGGACTTTCGACATCCTCGTGACGCAGAACCGCGCAGCCACCGCAGAGGTCGAGAAGGGGTCGATGAAACAGGCGGCCTCGGCTATAGACCCGGGTGTGGCGATCCGTGTGTTCGACAGAGGCAGTCCTGGATTTGCATACTGCTCCGGACATGCAGACGCAGACGTGAAGAAGGCGGCCGAGATGGCGGTCTCACAGGCGAGGGCGGGAGCTTCTGACCCTGATTTCAAGGGCCTCCCTGTCGCGGGGAAGGCTACGCTCCGACCGGGCCTCCACGACAAGTCCGTAGCCTCGCTCCAGCCGGATGAGGCGGCCGACATGCTACTGACGCTGGTGGACGTCGCGGAGGACGACAGGAGGATATCCTCGGTTAACGCAGGACTGATGGTCGCGGTCGGCGAGGTCGCGCTCAGAAACAGCAACGGTCTGTCGCTGAGCCAGGAGACGACCTCGTTCGATGTTTTCTCCGAGGCGGTCGCTCGCGACGGCGACGCGATGTTCTCAGGCCTCGAGTTCGCCTCCAGCAGAAGGTTGGACATGAGCTCTATCGAGACGGTCGGGCGCAGCGCGCGCGAGCATGCGGTGCGAGGACTCGTCCGAAAGAAGATCGAGACGGGGGACCTCCCGGTCATCATGGACCCGCTCGCGTCCGGCTATGTCCTGGCTCAAGCTGTCGGCGGAGGCGTGAACGCAGAGAGCGTCCAGCGCAAGAGGAGCTACCTGTCGGGAAAGCTCGGGGAGAGGATCGGCGCTGAGGGGTTCTCCGTCACGGACGACCCCACTGTGGAATGGGCCGTGGGTAGCACCTCGTTCGATGGCGAAGGTACGCCCTCGCTGAAGAAGAGCGTGATCGAATCCGGGGTGCTCCGGTCATACCTGCACGATTCCTATACGGCGGGGAAGGACTCGATAGAGAGCACCGGCAACTCATCAAGAGGAGGCGCTGTATGGAGCTACAGGTCTCCGCCCAGCATCTCGTTCTCGAACCTCGTGGTCGCGAAGGGAGACGCAACGACCGAGGAGATGATTCGGGATACCGGTCGCGGGGTCTATCTCAGGTTGACGTTCGACAACCCGAACCTGGCGACCGGTGAGTTCTCGGGTCTCATGATGGAGAGTTGCGTGGTCGAGCACGGTGAGCTGGGGGCCACCATTCGTCAGGCCACCGTCGGGATAGGGCTCCTCGACATGTTCTCAAGAATCGATATGGTCGGAAGGGAATCGAGGTCAGCCTTCGGCGTGGACACACCAGCGATAAGGATATCCAGCGCCAAGGTCGGCGGCTCGGCCTAGAACTTGAATTTCTGGTCGCAGGCAGGGCATTTGCCAACCCTCTTGGCGCAGGCGAGGTGTAGGTCGTTCCCGCATCTGCACGAGACTGTGTCGAACCCCGGTTTGACCTTGCCCTGGCAGAGGGCGCACTTGGACACTCCGGTTGCCCTCGAGATCTTGAAAGGCGACCCTGATGCGTACACTTTCAGCCTACCCTCAATCTCGAAGTCGTCCACCGTTGGATCGAACTGCCTCCTGGCGGAGATGTTTGCCATGATCGACAGCTCGCCCTCCTCTCTGGGCACTATTCTCGCGACCAGGCGCTCCTCCTTCCCGGGCTCCAGCAGGTCGATAGATTGGAGGTCCTCAAGATCGAACTCGCCTGATAGTTCGACTTTCAGCGCCCTCGCGGCCGCCTTGCCGGTGTTTCGGAGTGAGACGACGATTTCGCTCTCGGCCCCGCGGTACAGACCCTCAGTCGAGATCTCCCCGGATATATCCGCGGCATAGGATTCGATACGTGTCTGAGCGGTGTCCAGAGCCTCCGCGACAAGCTCGATGGCCGAATCGTAGTCCTTCTCCTTCTCGAGGTCTGCCAGGTCCAGTAGCCTCTCGGCCTCCTTAACGGATCCACCGAGCCGTCGCAGGTTCTCTATCGCGCTCTCGGCTGTGATAGAAATGTCGAGGTACTTCCTGTTGGAGTCCTCGATGGTCTGGACCCTCTGGTCCGCTTCCATGAGTACATCGAAGGCCCTTATGTGGTCCCCCGAGTTTATGCTGGCTCGCGCTTCGTCTATTAGCTTCCGAATCGGCTTCACGCCCGCGCCCAGATGGCCCAGCGTCTCGAGCCTGCCTTCTGTTTCCTGGACTAGGTTCGAAATCTTCTTCTCGACCAGGTCGATGCACTTCCATCGGCAGGACTGCGCTTGCTGGTATGCGAAGTCCCAGAGCTTCTCCGAGAACGATGTCCCTGCCACCTCGAGGAGGTTCTCGCAGTCCTTTGTCTGGATGCCCATCGTCTTAGCCTTCGAGATGATCTCCTTGGTCTCGTCCATCAGGTCGTTGACGGATGTCTCGAAAAGCGTCCCTGCCTTCTTCGAGCATCGGGCGAGTGTGTCCCTGAACCTGTCGAAGTCGTGTACTGTCAGGTATTCGTGTGCCATCTCGATTATCTCGTCACAGCTGGAAGTGTCGATATTCACCTTCTTCAAACGCTCGACCTGTTCCCTCGCGGCACTGAACTCGATTCGGGCGCTGTCGAGGGTCTCTCGGACATCATGCAGTACGTCGCCGCTCTCGATGGCCGCGGAAAGAGCGTCAGTGTATTTCCCCTGCTTGAGAAGCGACTCTGCTCTGTCTGCGACCTCTATAGCCGTATCAACCTTGATCCCCTCTGCTGCAGCATCAGCCAACTTCTTCCTTGCGCTCTCGACTGCCTGGGTGCTTATGTTCTTCTGGAGCTCCGCACGCTCCATCTCAGCCTCGCACTGCATGGCCAGTTTGACGGATTCCTGGTACCTTCCGTCGTTGAAGGCGTCGATACCGTCGGCGACATACCTCTCGGCGACCCCGACGTGTATGCCTTCGGCGATGGATTCATCAACTCGCGCTTTGAACTGTTCCAGAGTCTTCCAGGTGCTGGACTTGGTGGCCTCGAGCGACATCTCTGCCGACTTCTTGGCGAGTTCGAGAGCTATGGCGTATTGATGACGGGTCATGGCCTCGACCGATTGGTCCAGCAGCTCCCTCGACTGGTCGACCGACATGTTGAGCGCCTCTGCGTCCTTGAGGCTGTTCCTCGCGCTCTTTATCTCACCAGTCGCCTGCGAGCTGAGGTTCCGCACATGGTCGATGTCCTCCTTCGCCGAGTCCAGGCATTTGAGCGCCTCGGAGAACTCCGCCTTGCCCGAGAGCTCGGTCGCCTTCTCAACGAGCTTCTCGGGTCCAACCGTGTCTATGCTGACGTTCTTCGCGTCGGTGACGATCCTCTGCACATCCCTGATCATCCCCTGGACGCCGGCCATTAGCGCCGCATTCGCGCTTTCGCTGGCTTTCTTGCTCAGGTCGAG
>JAEHCN010000120.1 GCA_020696395.1 Thermoplasmata archaeon
AAAGGGACTTTCCTGCTACTTCGTCCCGTGGAGTTAAGCGACCTGGGGAACGGTATCGAGCTACACACGGACGGTCGCACATACCGGTTCGATCCGAGACATGTCGTTGAAGGCGATTCCAACTTCGTCTCCCACGCCCATTCGGACCATCTCCCATCTCGTTTCGGAGGCACCCCCATCACATGCACCGAGGTGACGAGGGACATAGCGCGCCTTCATAGGAGGAGTGTTGAGCGTTGCACCTGCCATGATGCGACGCTCCTGAGCGCTGGCCATGTGGTGGGCTCTGCGATGGTCCTCGTCGAGGGCTCGTCTAAAGTGCTCTACACCGGGGACTTCTGCACTAGGAGGAAGAACCACCTCTCTCCGGCGTCGCCTGAGAAGTGCGATGTTCTTATCATGGAGTCGACCTACGGCCGCCCAGGCTACGACTTCCCGAACCATGAGGAGGTCGTCTCTTCGATACGCGACTGGCTGGAAGAGGTCATAGGGATCGGCAGAACGGCCGTGCTGCTTGCGTACCCGATTGGGAAGGCCCAGGAACTGTGCTTCGAGCTACGGGACATGCCCGTGCTCCTCCAGCCGACCATCGCCAGGAACAACGCCGTGATGGCGAGCCACGGCCTCGACATATGCGTCGATGCACGCGACGACCGCTTGCCCGAGCCACCGTTCGTCTACATAACCTCCGGGATGGGTCGCGAGCGCTCCGTCGTCGAGAGACTCGTCGCAGGAGGGGCGGAGACCGCGGCCTTCTCGGGCTGGGCGATGGGCAACCCCTTCGCGTCCCGCTCAAGGTCCGCGCGTGAGGTATTCCCTCTCTCCGACCATTGTGGGTTCAACGAATTACTGGAGTTCGTGAGAAGGTGCGACCCCGAGGTCGTTCACACGACGCACGGCTTCGCTGGAGATCTTGCACGAAGCATAGGCGACGAGCTCGGAATCAACGCTTACCCTCTGACAAGAGGACAGAAATCGTTGGATAGTTTCGTCTAGCGCTTGTCGCTGGAGCTCGTCCAACCCTTCGCGTAGGTCCCAGCGGGCATGAACACCCTTGTGGTCTTCGCTGCGATTCCGTCCGAGCGCGACATGATCTCCTTCGCCCCCATGAGCGCCCTGCCGAGGCCGACCCCTTCCCCCCGCATGGTCATGATGGCGACGGTCGCCTCTCTGACGACGGAGTCGTCCAGCGAGACTACGCCTGGCACTGCCAGGTCCGCTCCGTGGCATATGGCATCCACCGCTGAGTCCTTCACCTCCATCTTCGGAAGGTGGTCCAGCACCGCCTCCATCGGGCGGAGCATGCCCGCGAGTTGGGCGCTGTCGCCGCCCGCATTTGCCTCCAACGCGTCCCTGAGGTCGTGGAGCGAGACGACGTCGTCGTCCGTCATCGTACCTGCCCTAGTGCGTCTCAGGTCCTGCATGTGAGCACCTATCCCCAGCGCGTCCCCCATGTCCACGCAGAGGCTCCGCACGTATGTCCCCGAGTCACATCTGATGTCGAACAGCACATCCCTGCCGGATGTCTCGAGTATCTTGAAAGAGTGTATCGTCCGCGTCCTCGGCGCGCGTTTGACCGCTGATCGCACGGGCGGGGTCTGGATTATCTCTGTCGTGAACTCCTCCGCCACCTCCTCCAGTCGGCCGCGGTCGATGCTTCCGTGCATCTTCATGACGCCGACATATTCCTTGGTTCCGTGATGGAGTGAGTCCATCGCTCTGACCGCAACCCCGACGCCGACGGGCAGGACACCTGTCACGCGCGGGTCGAGGGTGCCGCCGTGGGCGGCCTTGGCCGCGCCGAGCATCTCACGTACCCAGCTGGTCACCTGATGGGAGGTGGGTCCCATGGGCTTGTCCATGACGACCACTCCATCCCTGAGAAGGTCCGGGAGGGACATTTCGCGTGACGCGTGCGTCCCGTCCTCCCTAACTTCCGTCTCCGCCTTTCGAAGCCTCGTCAGCGCACCCCCTCTCTGCTACGGAGACGATGGCCTCCGCGACCTCTTCCGGTGTCATTGCCGATGAATCTATCCACACGTCGTAGATCGACCGGTCGGATGGGTCGATCCCGTAGTAGGCGCGGTACCTCTTACACTCGGACCGCTCCCGTACCTGCATCTCCCTCAGGACGACGTCCGCCGGCTTGCCCTCTCGCCCGGCTACCCTGCGGCTCCGGACCTCCTCGGTCGCGTCGACGTGCACCTTGAGGGCCGGTATACCGTGCCGCTTCATGAGCGCACCAGTGAGCCTTCCCTCTATGACGATATCGGTGCTCTCCCTCGCGACGGCTACCATGCGGGCGTCCAGCTCGCGGTCGATGGTCTCGTCCTCTTCGGCGAACCTTCCGAACGTCTCAAGGTCGACCATCCTTTCGGACGCCATCTCCCTGAATATCTGCCCGACGAGCACCAGCCGATAACCCATGCGCTCTGAGACTGCCTCGCTAACGGTCGTCTTCCCGCTCCCGGGCGGGCCCGAGATCGCGATCCTCATGTGAATCACCTCTCAGATCCTCTCGTAGGCCTTGTCCTCTTTCCCGTGTTCCCCGTGCTCGAGCTGGCGTAGCTTCCTGGTGAAACTGAATAGCTTCAGAATCCTCTGGACCACCTGCCCGAAAGGTATGCTGACGAGCGAGTAGAGTAGTATCCAGTTGGGGAGCACGTTCGAGTTCTTCATGTCCGCGTTGAACTCCCACGGCACCGAGAATATCGTCGACGAGAGGTCCTGGTAGACGAAATTGGAGATCCATGCGAAGATCGGTATGATGACGATCATGGTCAT
>JAEHCN010000009.1 GCA_020696395.1 Thermoplasmata archaeon
GGAACCCTCCATCGCGAGATGGACCAACCGCTAGTGACCATGCATCCACTATATCGGCCGAGCCGTGCCGCGCCAACACCGAACCTGCCCCGCGGGCGACGAAAAAGGCGCCTCGCAGCGAACCTGCCGGTGCCGTTGGGGGTAGAACAGTCCAGACGGGCGGCGCCCGCGCGCCCTGGTTCGGACACGCCGGTTGGCCTATAATCGGCGGCTCGTCCGAGGATGTCGGACGCGTAGCGATAAGCCTTTGGTGGAGAGCGACATGGCACACGATGCTCTGGCCGACGCCGTCAAAACCCAGACCACCCGCGCCAGCCTCATGCTGATCGGCACCATGCTCGGCGGCGTGCTGGTGTTCAACTCGTTCGTGGCGAGCTGGCTGTTTCCCGACGACTTCTATCGCGACGCCATGGCCATGGTCGGCGCCCTGCTGCTGGGGTCGCCGCTGGTCTGGCATGCGATCAAGCACCTCTACTATGGCCAGGATGCCAGCTCCGGCAAGAGCACACACACCCGATGCTACAAAACGCGCTGACGTAATTCGTGGACTTGAACAGTATTATAAGACAAAATATAAAGTAGAATTAAGGAATAAAAAAGTAAGATATTGCACCTTGTTTTCGATCGTTTTATAGCGTAAAATAATTTTATGAAGCATGCGTATTATATTGATACGCATGCGCGTTTTTTTGCTCACTTGATAAAAGGGCTATAAAACTTTAAATTGAGAATAGGGGGAAAAATATGAAGTGTTTGAAATGTGGAACCGAGAGTTCCGAGGCGGTGGAATTCTGTGCGAAATGCGGCAACCGTATCGCAGAAGCGCAACAGCAGACAATGAAGCCAGCAGCCAAGAACGGAATGAGTCGCGCAAGGACTGTCGTCATAGTGGTTACGGTAATCGTGGTGATTTCAATTGTGCTCTTTGCGGCCTTATTCCACGGGCTGATGGGCCACGGCTACGCTCCCATGTCAACACCCGATGCCGTGTATGAGGAGTCAGACATAACAAACGGCGTGCAGGTGAACATCGTGTCGATATCGAACTCCGAAGTGTCATGGAACGACGTCACGGTGCAGCTGACGGACGGCACCGAATCCGTCGAGTGGAGTCCTTGGACAAGTGACCTGGGCGATGGGGCAGCGGGACTCATGGGCCTCCTCCCGGCGAGAATCCTTGGCAGTCTCACTGTGTACTGCTGGGTGTTTGACTTAGGTCTCGACATACATGGAGACGGTTACGTAAGTGGCCGTGATTACATCCAAGTGTTCACTGCCATCGGAGCCACTAACTTCAGTTCGGCCACCACCTACACGCTCGTGCTGATATACGAGCCGCACGGTGAGAAGATTGGCACCGGGATAACCTTCACGGGCTGACCGCAGGGGTTATCTGAAGAATGAAAAAGGGAAGAGGTTTGGGCGCTGTCTTTCGCGTCCTTCCGGCGATGCACAATTACGTACTATATGTTCCTTGCTCGATGAGCCAGTCCTGAGAGTCAGCACAAATCCGGTTGGGCCCACTCTCGTTGAGAAAAGGCCATAGGGGCAGATGGGCACCTTCGACTTGAACGGCTGAGATCTGAGATGTATCCTGTTCTAGCTGGAGATAGTCACGTCGCCTGCGCATTACCTTTGGCGGTGCGTCTCTTGGGTGAGATGGCTATCGCAAACGCCAGGGCGAGAGCGGAGACTATCACTATCGAGGCACCAATCGGGAAATCCGTCTCGAGGGAGAAGACGAAGCCGGCGATGCAGCTGACCACGCCTATCACGGGTGAGAAGATTATGATCTTCTTGAAGTCCCAGAAGAACTGGTAGGCGGTGGATGTCGGATTGATGATCAGGGCGTATACGAGTAGACCGCCGACCAGTTTCAGGGAAAGCGAGACGGCCAGCCCGGTCATGAATACAATCACCAGTGTGAACATGTATGTGTTGATGCCAGCGGCCTCCGCTAGTTTCCTGTTGAACAACAGGGCCAGTATCTCCTTGTAGAACAGAACGACGAATCCGAGAATGACCGTGGAGAGGATGGCGAGGTACAGCACATCGTATTCCGAAATCGCGAAAATGCTCCCCCAGAGGATCCGGAGCGCAGCACCCGAGGCCGCCTCGCCCGGCGAGAGGTTCAAGAAGATGAACGCGAGGGCGATCATTAGCGAGAACATGATGCCTATGACCACATCGGTGTTCAGTCTGGCGCGATTCGCCACCGGAGCCAGAAACACCGCTGCGACCGATGCAAAGAGCATTGCTGTGATAAGAGGGTCGATCTCGACGAGAACGCCGAAAGCGGCTCCTGCAAACGCCGCATGGGACATGCAGAACCCTATGGACGCCATGTTCAGGCGCACGACGAACACACCGGCGATGGAGCACGACAGGCCCGCAAGGATGGCTCCCAAGCTCGCGGTCACGAGAAGCGTCATCGGGAGCGATATCATCCTCTCGTCCTCCGCATGTTGAGGATCTCGCCTATGATCCCACTCTGGATGATCTCATCCTTGGGACCCTGACTTATGATTCGGCCGCCATCCATGACGACGATATGGGTGCAAGGCCGCGGTATCGAGTTCACCTCGTGACTGACCATCAGTAGGGTCGACCCGTCAGCATGGATCCGGGATAGAAGCCGCTCGACCTCGGACCTCGCCCGGAGGTCTAGGTTCGCGAACGGTTCATCCAGGAGGAAGATGTCCGGCTCCTGGGCCATCGCTCTTGCCAGGAGTATCTTCTGGAATTCTCCCCCTGATAGCTTGCCAACGGGCCTTCCCCAGTAGGAGCTCATTCCGACAAGGTCCATCGATCTCCTGACGCTCTCCCAGTCGCGCGAATCCGGAAATCTTAAGAGCCCAATCTTTCCTGCACGCCCAGACATCACGACGTTCTTGCACAGAAAGGGGGAGAAGGGGTCGATCTCGAAGTTCTGGATCACGTAGCCGACCCGCCGTCTTATGGCATTGCCGTTGCTCGTGATATCGAGCCCGAAGGCCTCACCTAGGCCTGAAGTGAATCTAAGAATCCCGTTGACCGTCTCTAGCAGTGTCGTCTTGCCCGACCCGTTCGGGCCGACCACGCAGACGAAGTCGCCCGAACTAACGGATAGGTCGATATTTCTTATCGCCGGAATCCTCTCGCCCTCGTACGCGGTGCAGAGGTTCCTCAGGCGGATGATCTCGCTCCCCGCATCCATTTGTTCAATCCTCATACGCTATCTCGAACAACTCCTCGTCATCGAGCGAGTACAGCTTCCTTGCCAGTTCTTCCATGTTCTCGCGTTGTACGGAGGATATCTCCTCTAGCTTGTCATGCCGCAGCGATACCTTGACCCGCTTGCTGTCCTTCTTCGACAGGAATATCGATGCGACCTCGCCCTGGTCGATCAATCCGATCGTGCCCTTTCCTATAGTGCAGCCTGATGAAAGCTGTATGCCGTCGATCACGCACGACCGCGGGGGTTTCCCACCGGTGAGCGCGACCGCCGTCTTCGCGAAGGCATCGGCTCCGAGCAGCCTGTTGGCGACCCCGCCCATGCGATATCCCACGACGACGAACGGTCCCAGGTGACCATGGAACTCCGAGATCTTCTTGAGGATCTCGTCGCTGCTCATCGGATCCGTCTCCTTGCGATCACCGCGGACAACACGAGAAGGACGGCCAGAGCGACGGCGATGGACGACAGGACGAGCCTCTGGAACTCGAGGGACGATACCTCCGACTCAAGCTCGGATATCTCTGTCTGAGTGGTTTCATAGGCAACGGCCGCGTTGATGACTTCGTCCACGTTGTACGCCATGTTGTCCATGTACGTATACTCCCCGGGGACCGCCCCGGGGAAGTTGCTCAGCACGACGTGCTCCTTCCCGAAATCGGCTGCCAGGTTAGCCCCGAAGTCGACTGTCGACTGCAGGTTGTCTACGACCATGGCGACCTCGGGATCGTCGCACTTGCTCGATAGTTCGATAACATCCTCTGTCGAGAGGCCCTCCGGTGCGCCGAACGAGGCGACGACCTCGAAGCCGAGGCCGGTTAGGAACGCCGAATACCATTCTATCGTTATCACCTTCGTCCCATTCAACTCTAGAGTTTCAATCTGGGCTCTTGCCGCTTCGTACGAACTGGCGATTGCCGCGGAGTAGCCCTCAGCATTCGCCACGAAAACATCGGCCCATTGAGGCGAGAACTCCGACAAGCCCTCAGCGATACTGTCCAAATGCGCTGTCGCCCCGCTCGGCATGTTCCATTCTCCCATGCCCATGCAGATGATCTGATGAGCGTCGTCGTTGCCTGAAGCATCCAGGAGATCGGCCAGCCAGGGCTCCCAACCGAGCGAGACCACGACATCTGCCGACGCGATGGTCACGACGTCGCTCGGACTCGTGTCGAAATGGGATGGACAGACGCCTGCGGGCATTATGTACTCCACCTCAACGAAGTCCCCGAGCTCTTCGCCGAAGAGGTTCGCTGTGAAATCCGCGAGTGCGGAATTCGTACAGACGACCACAATCCCTTCGTCCTCCCCGGTCGCGGCCTCTGAGAATGCCAGGCCGAACAGTGCTAGCACCGAGACGCAGCAAACCGCGATCCTCCGATACACAGAACCGGTCTTCGCCTTGTCCATTCGTAACACCTTTTCCGATAATCGTAATACCGTAAAGGAGCACGATACTTAGACCTTTTGCTAGCGGAGATCGCCGACCTTGTCGCGGAAGGTGGAAAGGTTTATCATTATGAATTATAATTCATAACTGATGCCTCGGCCCCGGAGGTGTAGGAGAGTATGCTGCGAACCCAGTCACTGGATGTTCAAACCGCAGGGTATACCGACGACGCAGCTCTGGAAAATCGACCTCGGGTTGGACGAGCTTGAAGCTTTGAGGCTTGCGGACGTGCTCGACCTGCCCCAGCTGGAGGCCGCTGTCCGGATGGACGTCTCTCAGCCGACCTACAACCGCATCCTCAAATCCGCCCGTGGGAAGGTCGCCAGGGCCATCGTGGAGGGCTGTGCCCTCAGAATCCAGAAGGGGGAGCAGAATGAGGCGATACAGCTATCCTCGGAAAGGGGTGTTGGCCAATGCTGAGGAGGGGTAAGAGCTGAGGTTGGCAACACTGCTGCTACGGATCCCCGACAACTGGATTGGCAATCTGTCGAGCAGTTCGGACGCCACAGTCAAGGTTCTCAAATGTGCCCCGAAGAACGGGAACGGAGGCCAGAGCCTCATAAGAATCGAAGGGTCCGAGGACGTCAACGAGGAGGTCATCACCAACGCCATCCGTTCCGCAGACCCTAGGAATACGGTCAGCCTCTCGAGGAACGGCTCTGGCAGGTTCCTCGCCACTGTCGACATGCATTCGTGCCACACTTGCAGGATCCTAGGCGATTCGGATTGTATGCTGGATTCCGCGGCGTCGCGTCCTGATGGAGGCATACGGTGGAGCGTGATCGCCCCCAACGGCGCCGCTCTGACAGAACTCGCCGATGATATGAAGAGGGCCGGCGCGAGCGTCCTGGTTGAAAAGGTCACAGTCCTCAGAACCGCGCGGGAGTTGACGATCGAACAGGAGAGAGCCCTTCAGACTGCTTTTGACCTCGGGTACTTCGACATACCCAAGAAGATCAAGCTGGAGGATCTTGCGAGGCGTTTGAACATATCGAAGGCCACGCTCGACGTCGTGCTCAGGAGAGCACAACGGAAGGTCGTCGCAAGCCACATAGGCGACTTCTGATGTGTTATCCTGTTGACCGAGAATCCCGGAGGGTGTTACGAACATGAAGGCAGATTGCGGACACTGTGAGAACAAGGAGTGTAGCGAAGGCAAGGACTGCTACGCGTTCGCGGACGATGTGAGGAAGGAATACACGCCCAGCGAACTCGATTCGATGCGCGTGTCCGGCGAGATAGAGGCCGAACACTACACGAAGCTCACAAGGATAGAGGAGCTCGCGCTTTATGCTTCAATGATGAGGTTCAAGAGGATTGGCATCGCGTTCTGCGTCGGCCTGTCTGCCGAGGCACGCACGGTGGCGGATGTGCTGCAGAAGAAGGGGTTCGAAGTGCATTCCGCGTGCTGCAAGGTCTGCGGCATAGACAAGGCGGAAATGGGCGTCGTCAAGATACACGGCGACGGAGCAGAGGCGGTATGCAATCCCGTCGGGCAGGCGCTGTGCCTCGAGAGAAGTGGCACAGAGCTCAACATCATCGTGGGACTCTGTGTCGGTCACGACATCTTGTTCACCAACCGCTCACATGTCCCTGTCTCAACCCTGATAGTGAAGGACCGAGTCCTCTCCCACAATCCCGCTGGAGCGATATACAGCTCGTACTACAAGGAGAAGAAATTCGGCCTGGATCCGGATCATTGCGCGCCCGACGGCTAACCTGTTCGCCATCTATGGCTTAAGCTAGATACGCTCACCTTATAGTGAAGGTGTGAAATGGAAGGAAGTATCGACTACTCCAAGAAGTCTCTCTTGATGGTAGGCACGCACGCAGAGGATGACCGCGAGAAAGCGACGATGGCATTTGCGTGTGCTGGCGCCGCATCAGCACTAGGCATCAAGACCTCAGTCTTCCTCACAGGCGAAGGAGTCAAGCTGGCTCAGAAGGGCTACGCTGAGAAGCTGGAGCCGGTCACGGGCATGGCCCCCGTGAAGGAGATGATGGACGCCTTCGTTAAGAACGGAGGGAGGATCCAGGTCTGCATCCCTTGCCTAGAGGCGCGAGGAATCGACAAGGGACAGTTCGTCGAAGGCGCGAAGTTCGTTAATCTGATGGATTTCGCGGCCGAGGCGGTTGAGACCGACCACGTGATCACCTGCTGACCGGAATGGAGGAGTAACGAATGCCAGCTTTCACTGGAAAGGAGCCGCCGCCGTCGAAGGAGGCGTCTGCGTCATCAGCGGCGGAGAACCTGAAGAACGTCAAGCACAAGCTGATCGTCATGAGCGGTAAGGGCGGCGTCGGGAAATCGACGGTCGCAGTTAACCTCGCGGTCAGTCTGGCAAAGAAGGGTAAGGCCGTCGGCATACTGGACGCGGACATGCACGGTCCGAGCGTTCCGAAGCTGCTTGGGATGTCGAATCTGCCGCTCAAGGTCAACGACAATGAGAGGATCGAGCCTTTCGTGGTCGCTCCCTTTCTCAAAATCATATCAATCGCATTTCTACTCCGAGACCCAGACTCGCCGGTCATCTGGCGCGGACCAATCAAGATGGGTGCCATCAAACAGTTCCTAGAGGAGGTCGAATGGGGCGCACTCGATTATCTCATCATCGACCTTCCACCTGGAACCGGGGACGAACCGCTCAGCGTCGCGCAGCTAGTGCCAGACCCGGACGGGGCGTTGATTGTGACAACACCGCAGGAAGTCGCGCTGATCAGCGTAAGGAAGTCGATCAACTTCGCCAAGGCCGTCGGACTCAGGCCGATAGGACTGATCGAGAACATGACTGGGATGAAATGCCCCCATTGCGGCGAGGAAATCAAACTGTTCAATGACGGAGGCGCAGAAGGCGCGGCGAATGAGTACGGGATCCCGCTGTTGGGGAAGCTCCCGTTGAGCGTGAGCATCGCCAGCAGCGGCGACAGCGGTTCCCCGTTCGTGGCTTCTGAGGGTGACGAAGATGTTGCGGTCTTCGACGCGATAACCGAACGGATAGTGGCGTCGGTCGAGCATGAGAAAGAGACTTGAGGGAGATGACCGACTTGAGACCACCTAGGAAGTTCGAATGCTTGTCCTGCTCACACGCCTGGGATGAGCCCTACGGGACAGGGAGACCGATTGCCTGTCCTTCGTGTGGCAGTAAGGACATTCGCAGAGCAGACGAGGACAAAGGCCCACGATGGGGCTGCGGAGTACGCCGTAGCCTCAGAGGACCGTCCTCAAACGGAAGAGGTCGAGATGGTAATGGCAGAGGACCGAGAAGAGGATAAGGCGGATGGGCAGGAGCTGGAGTTCGGCTCGAAGACCTGCAGGTGTCCGAAGTGCGGGGTTGTCGTCCCGCACATGGAACGGGGAAAGCCTTGCAGCTCACGTGTATGTCCGAAATGTGGCTCGATGATGAAAGGCGAACAGTGCCAAGGGTGATACTGGAGGGAACGCAAATCGATGAGAAGACGAGTTCAGAAGAGGCAACTATGATTGCCGTCACATCTACCGGACAGGAGATGGGCTCGCCGATGGATCCGCGGTTCGGCAGGTGCAGCTACTTCGCGATCATAGACTCCTCGGGGAACATGAAGCCAGTGCCAAACGTAGCGCAATCCCTCGGGAACGGGGCGGGCATCGAGGCCGCGAGGCAAATGGCAGATATGAAAGTCGGAACCGTGATAACCGGAAACGTCGGACCGAATGCTTTCCGTGTGCTGCAGGCAGCAGGCGTCAGGATATTCGTCGGAGGCAGCGGCACGGTGCGCGAGGCCCTGGAGAAGTACAAGCAGGGCTCGCTGACTCAGACCTCCGCTTCGACCTCCCCAGGCCATCACGGCATGGGCGGAGGACGTTGGGGACACGGACCATGACCGGGGACCGGAAGGAGTCGTCCGAGCTGGACCGCATCGTCCAGAATATAATGAGCGTCCTCGAATCCGAGGATTCGAAAATCTACTCCGAAGAGGTCATCGCGGAGTTCAGGGACCCGGCAAACGTTGGCTGGGTCGCCGACGCCGATGGAAGGGGCATCGCCGATGGCCTGTGCAACGACACCATGGAGATCACGCTGAAACTCGACGGGGACAGGGTCGCCAAGTGCATGTTCTTCACGGACGGATGCGGGGCGACGATAGCGTGCGGCAGCAGGCTGACCAAGATCGCCATCGGAAAAAACGTTGATGAGGCCCTCGAGATAGAGCCCGATTACCTTGCCGACCTGCTGGGAGGGCTTCCAGACGATCACAAACACTGCACCAGCCTTGCTGTGATAGCCCTTAGGAACGCCCTCAGGGACTGCGTGAGACGCCGCAGGGAGAAGGAAGATGGAGAACCATGAGACTCCTGCGCTTCAGATGCTCCGGCTGCGGCCTCGAGATGATGCTCGAGGAGCGGCCGGTCAAATGCTTCTCCTGCGGCTCGACCAGTATAGTAAGGGAAGGATGGAGATTGAGGGCCAGGACAAAAACGGATTCACAGAGTAAGAAGGAGTGTGGACAGGAATGAAACTATGCATACCAACGACAGATTGCGGAGGGCTTGACGACACGGTCTGTGACCACTTCGGCAGGGCGCCGACTTTCACCGTGGTAGATACTGAAACGAACGAGGTGCTTGTCGTCAAGAACAGGAGCGAACACATGGGCGGGCTCGGGAAGCCGCCTGAGCACATCGCGAAGACCGGCGCGAAAGTCCTGATATGTGCAGGGCTGGGCCCGAGGGCCATCGACATGCTCGCCGGTTTCGGGATAGAGATCTTCGTCGGGGCCACCGGAACCGTCAGAGATGCGATGGATATGTGGAAGGAGGGGGCGCTGACCGCTGCCACCTACGACGTCGCGTGCAAGGAACACCAGCACTGACCGCTTTCCTGAATTCCGGAGGGAAGACGAACGAAGATTGCGATTGCGAGCGGCAAGGGCGGTACGGGCAAAACCCTCCTGGCCACGAATCTCGCCGCCGTCACGGACGATGCGGTCCTTGTAGATCTTGATGTCGAGGGGCCGAACTGCTACCTGTTCGAGAAAGGAGAAGAGGACACCGCGGAGGGAGTCTTCAGACCAGTTCCGTCAG
The DNA here is from genome assembly GCA_020696395.1 of Thermoplasmata archaeon. Classification (GTDB taxonomy): domain Archaea; phylum Thermoplasmatota; class Thermoplasmata; order UBA10834; family UBA10834; genus UBA10834. Next base: position 9,727 of record JAEHCN010000009.1, read on the forward strand.
TGGACAGCGTCAAGTGCACACTCTGCGGCAAATGCGGCGAGATGTGCGAGTTCCACGCAATCGTCGTATTACCCAAGGAGGTAATGGTCTTCGAGGAGCTCTGCCACGGATGTGGCGCGTGCTCGTTGTTCTGTCCGGAGGATGCGATAAGCGAGAAGGGGCATCTTGTCGGCGATATCGTATCGGCCTCCGGAGATGCCTTCGACCTTCTGTACGGCAGGCTCAGAGTCGGCGAGGCGATGCCCACCCACCTCATTCGAGAGGTCAGGAAACACATCCCCAAAGGCAGGCACGCCGTCCTCGACTGCCCCCCTGGAACCTCATGTTCGTCTGTTGAGAGCATCCGTGGAACTGATCTCTGCATACTCGTCACCGAGCCGACGCCGTTCGGATTTCACGACCTGATGCTGGCATTAGGAGTGACCGAGAAGCTGAAGGTGCGCACAGCGGTCTTCATCAACAAGTATGGACTACCTGGCCCAGACATCGACGCGTTCTGCAATGACAATGGGATCCCGATCATCGGGCGGCTCCCGCTCGATAGAGACATAGCAGAGAGATACTCCCGAGGAGAACTCTTGACACGCGTGGCAGACCATCGTCGTGTTTTCGAATCGCTGAGGGACCGGATCAAGGAGATATTAGCCACATGAAGGAAATCGTCGTCGTCAGCGGGAAGGGCGGAACGGGCAAGACGACCGTGCTCGCGAGGTACGCTGAGATCGCCCACAAGGCGGTGATAGCGGATTGCGACGTCGACGCTCCCAACCTGCATATGTTGCTGAGCCCCAGGACGCGGCACAGGGAGGCGTTCGTCGGCTCGAAGATGGCCATTGTCGATCCCGATAAGTGCACGGACTGCGGCAAGTGTGAAGAGCTTTGCAGGTACGATGCGATATCGGCCGTCGATGGTGACGGGCGTAAACGGGCCGTCGTCGACATCGATAGCTGCGAAGGTTGCGGGGTGTGTGTCCGTGTCTGTCCAGAAGATGCGATTGACATGAGGGACAGGACGGTCGGCGAGTGGTTCGTCTCAGACACCGGGCACGGCACGATGATACATGCGCTATTGGAGCCGGGGGCAGAGAACTCCGGGAGATTGGTAGCCATGGTGAAGCACAAGGCGAAGATGGCGGCGAAGGAGAACGAGGCGGAACTGGTGCTGGTGGACGGTCCGCCAGGCATAGGATGCCCGGTCATAGCAGCGCTCGCCGGAGCGAACATCGTAGTAATAGTCGCCGAGCCGACGGTGTCAGGTCTGAGCGACTTCAGACGGATCGCAGACCTCGCTGGCGGGTTCAATATCAAATGTGCCCTCGTGGTCAACAAAGCTGACCTTAACAACGATGTGACGGCATCCCTCCTAGAGGAGGCCACTACAAGGGAGATGCCGTGCATAGGAAGAATCCCGTATGATGAGGAACTGCTGGCTGCCATGGCCAAAGGGCCGGATGCAGCCAGGGAGTACCAGGGCTGTCCTGCGATGATCGAGATATCGAAGACCTACGACGCACTCCAGTGGATTCTCTGAAACGGGGCTGTTGTTAGATGCCGGTCACATGAGGCATAGCAAGATTTATAATTTAGGCGCGCCTAACTCTCGTTCGCATGGCCTCGGAGATAACGGAACAATATCTCAAAGTCGTCTACAACTTGACGGAGGACGGGGTCGCCGCGAAAACGACGGACATGGCGAAGACGCTCGGCGTCACGCCAGCCTCGGTCACGCAGATGCTTCACAAGTTGGCAAGGGACGGATACGTCAAGCACGAACCCTACAGAGGGACAGTTTTGAGCCCGAAGGGCAAGAGGCTCGCCAAGAAGATTGCCAGGAGACACCGCATCCTGGAGAGGTTCCTGAACGACGTTGTCGGAGTGGGAGTAGACGTTGGCCACGACCAAGCCTGTAAGATGGAGCATTCGCTGGGCAAAGAGGCCGAGGAAACGCTCTGCAAGATGATGAACCATCCGTTGTACTGCCCTCATGGCAAGAAGATACCGAAGTGCGAGAGAGCAGTCGAGTGCGAGAAGTGCATTGAGGATGGAGTCAGGCTCTCAGACCTCGAAGAGGGGAATGAGGCCGTGGTCTCCCACCTGGTCTCCAGGGACAAGGAGGAGCTCTGCCGCATACTCGCGATGGGGTTCGTCCCTGGCACACGCCTTAGGATCGAGAAGAAGCTCCCAATGGGGGGCCCGATCATAGTCGACTTGAGGGGGGCGAGGATAGCCATCGCGAGGGAGATCGGGGCGGTCCTCCACGTGACACGCCAGGGCTCTGGGTGAGCGACGATGAAGATATCTCTGGCGGGGAATCCCAACGTCGGCAAGAGCGTGATTTTCGGCAAACTGACCGGCGTCGGAGTCATCAGCTCCAACTACCCAGGTACGACTGTCGAGTACAGAGAAGGAAGAGCGAGCTTCGCAGGCATGACCATCGACGTGATGGACCTTCCTGGGTCGTACTCCCTAGCGGGGAACACCGAGGACGAACGGGTCGCGACGGACATGCTGTACGACCAGAGGCCCGATGTCGTGATCGATGTCATGGACGCGACCAGGCTCGAGCGAAACCTGGTCCTCCTTTTCGAGCTGATCGAGTCGGGATACAGCGTCGTCGCCGCGCTGAACATGCACGACCTGGCGGCGAAGACCGGGCTATCGATCGATGTACACAAGCTCGAGACCATACTGAAAATCTCCGTTGTGCCGACGGTGGCTGTGAAGGATGAGGGGGTCGACGAGCTTCTGCACGCGGCGATCCAGCTCAAGCCAAGGAGCACCTTCCAGGTCCGATATGATTCGCATACGGAGGAGATGCTCTCAAAGCTGACATCCATGCTTCGCCAGGACGATTGGCGCATCCCATTGAGATTCGTGGCGCTTAGGCTCCTGACCGGCGACCACAGGATAATGGAGGCGGCCGGCGAGCGGGTGACGATCGAAGCCGAACGCCTCAGCGAACTGTTCGAGGAGCAGCACGGAGAGAGCTTGATCGTACACATCGGCAGAGACCGGTTTGGTGAAGCTGGACGCATTGCACGGGAGGTCGTCACTCAGACTCAACCATCCAGGCGGAGGACCGTCTCCGACCTGACTATCAGACCATCGACCGGAATCCCCATCCTCCTGCTCGTTCTGGCTTCCACATTCTTGGTGCTCGTGTTCGGCGGTGGAGCCATCGAGAGGGTCCTGGTGGGAGCGTACCAGGACCTGGCACGAGGTTTCTTCGACGATATTGAGGCGGGGGCGTCCAGCACATACCTTAGCGGAGCGTACGAAGGTGTCTACATCAGCATCGAGGCGATGCTGGCGATCGTCATACCGTACATCCTGGTATTCTACATCATGCTCTCCCTGCTGGAGGACACTGGCTATCTCGTTAGAGTCGTTTCCCTGCTCGACGGCATAATGCACAGGATCGGCCTTCATGGAAGAGCGATCATACCCATCGTCGTCGGCTACGGGTGCAATGTACCGGCGATCCTAGCGACTAGGGCGATGGGGTCGAAGAGAGAGCGTCTGATACTAGCGACCTTGATCACCATCTCCGTCCCATGCTCTGCCCAGACCGCGATCATAGTAGGGACGGTCGGCAACTATGCGGGGGCGTGGTGGGCGCTGCTACTGTTTGGGATCATGCTCGCGCTGCTTCTCGTGCTCGGGTTCGTACTGCATAGGGTCATCAAGTTCGAGCCATCAGGGCTGTTCCTTGAGATACCCGAGCTGCGCATGCCGACGCTCAGACAGACGGTGGGGAAGACATACATCCGGGTCAAGGAGTTCCTCACGATCGCCTTCCCGCTGCTCCTCATGGGGAGCATAGTGCTCGAGATGCTCATGTCGGAGGGGATACTGCAGCGATTGGTCGACCCGGCGGAGCCGTTCATGGTAGGGGTTCTCGGGCTTCCGGCGATCACTGTCGTTGCCCTGATTTTCGGGATACTCAGAAAGGAAATGGCGCTCCAGATGCTAATGGTCCTCTTCGGGACCAGCAGCCTCGCCCTGGTCCTCACGAACGCCCAGATATTCACCTTCGCCCTTGTGATGGCCATCTTCATGCCGTGTCTCGCGGCGATAGCGGTCCTGATTCGAGAGTTCGGGGTCAAGAACGCGGGTGCGATCACTGCAGCATCGATCGCCATCGCGATAGCATTCGGTGCGGTGTCGAACATCATATTGAGGTGGGCTCTGTGAACCACGTCATCTCACGAACATCGACATGTCTTCGTCGTCGTGCTGGCCGGGTGATGGGACGTTGATGATGCCTTTGTAGTCCTCGCATGTCGGCATCATGGCCGCAGCCTCCCCATTCCTGACGAGGACGTATTTGGACTGCGCCCCTGTGACTATCAGCAGTATCTTCACCCTACCTTCCATGTCGGGCTCAATAGAGCAGCCCCATATCAGGCGGCCGTCGGGGCGTATCCTACTAGTAACCTTCTCGGCTGCGGTCGCCGCTTCCTCGATCGTCATGTCCGGCCCGCCGACTATCCTGACGAGAGCGCCCCTGGCCCCTCTGAGGTCCATCTTGCCCAACAACGGCGACTCAAGGGCCTCCTCGACCGCTTCCTCGATGCGCTCCGCACCCTTCGATGACGACTCACCAACGCCTATAAGAGACACCCCACCCTCGTTGAGTATCGTACTGAGGTCGGCGAAATCCACGTTCACGAGACCTGCGCTCGTCAGCATCTCGGTCAGACCGGATATCGTCTGAACCAAGAGCTCGTCGGCTACTTTGAAGGCCGCTTGCACGGGTAGCCTCGGCACCAGATCCAACAAGGTGTCGTTGGGGATGACTATCGTGGTATCGCATATCTTCGCGAGCCTCGACAGCCCAGCCATCGCATTCTCCAACCTGAGCTCACCCTCGGACTTGAATGGGAGCGTGACTACTCCGATGGTGAGCGCTCCAATGGCCTTCGCCGAGCGGGACACTACAGCCGAGCAGCTCGTGCCTGTGCCTCCGCCCATGCCAGCCGTTACGAACACTATCTGCGCACCGCGAAGGTAGGAGCTGATGTCAGCCTCGTTCTCGAGTGCTGCCTTCTCACCCACCTCGGGCTTGGCGCCAGCGCCAAGTCCTCGAGTGAGGATCTTGCCGAGCAGTATCTTCTTGCCTGCCTTGACGCTGAGCAGGTGCTTGGCATCCGTGTTCATCGCGCATGTGTCGGCACCGGTCAGGCCCGATTCGGAGCACCTGTCGATGGTGTTCGATCCTGCGCCTCCGCAGCCTACGACCTTGATGCATATGTCGATGCTCTTTGCCATGCGCTCTATCTCGCCCTCATCCGCGCTCTGGCTAGAGGTAGACCTGTTCGGTCCGGAAGGAGGACCCGACAGCGCGCTCTCTATCAGACTCTTGGGCACGACGCATCCCATCCTGTCACAGTCGCCTGCAATCCAACGTGCGCGCTCATACTATTAAGCGGTGACGGTGTGATGAATGGGCCACGCGTGCACGCCCACGAGCGTGCGCACGTGGGGACACGCGCCAGGACACCGGCGATACGCATAGACGAGGGCGAAGGGCGGAGCCTCCGTGAGCTTTGACCAGGGGAGGGAACCTCGTGTCAGGGCGAGTGCCGCGGAACCCCATTCTCGAAAATGATAAATAGCGCACAGCCCGCTACAACGGACGGAGTGCCATTCTCCTGGAGGAACTGTGCAGGGACGTGCCGGTTCGACAGGCAGCTCCCGTCGTCAGACGTGTTGGAAGGGTTGATAGGTTGAACCGCTCGGGCAAGACCGCTGTATTCATGATCGTCCTGCTGACGATCTCGCTGATCCTCCTTGTCATCATGCCTGCCGAATCCGACGATGTGGTGGGCCAGCTGGTGACCTACGCCTCCATCGTCCTTTACGTAGCGGCCCTCTCTCTGGTCGGTCTTATCGTCTACTACCGCCGCAGCAGTCCCGTTGGCAGGACTTCAGACACCCGCGGCTCTGCCAATCCTTACGAGAGCCTCGACGGCGAGATCTCAGAGATAGAGAAGGAGTTCGAGGCCCTTGAGAAGGAGATTGAAAGAGAGGAGCGAGACGAACCGGGCTTTTAAATTCGCCATGACAAATATTACATCGGATGTAATGTATAACGCTGTTCATTTATGTCGGTTCTAGGACTGTACTGACCTAAGCGGAATACACCGACATTCTATAATACGACGAACTTCGCTTAACCGCCTGCTCTCGGGGGGGAGATGACCGAGAGATTAACTTTGAAGCGGGAGAGGGGAGGAGACATGACAAGCACACTGAGAAGAGCAGGGCTGAGCTTCGCCGTCGTGGCCGTGATGGTGATTGCTTCGCTGACGGTCCTCGGCGCCGCACCAGCCATGGGCGCAACGAAGGATGGATCGGCGATGATGTCTGCGTGGGAGAAGCTCGATCCTGAGCTGATGAGGGCAATGGCCAAGAGCGACGGTCCGTTCGAGGTCTATGTCCTGGTGAACGACAAGGACTCGGCGAACGAGCACCTTGCATCCAGCAACCTACCTGAGATAAGAGGGAAGGTCATCGACGGCGTCCCGATAGTCGGGTGGATGCAGCTCTCGGCTGATGAGATAATGAAAGCTGCTGACGGAGACAGTGTTCTGAAGATAGTGGAGTGTGTCGCCCCGCAGCTCGAGGACATGGACGAGCGCTTGATCGGCGACGAGGTGCTCACGGACTCGCTCCCCCTTGTCGAAGACTATGATGTTAATGTTGTCCAGGGAGCCGTCGACGCGTGGAACCTCGGCTTCACCGGAGAAGGAGTGAAGATAGCCGTGATCGACACTGGGTTCGACATGGCGCATCCCGACCTGCAGGGACAGCAGGCGAGATACGAGGACACAAGCTCACCGTACTACGGGTGGCCGATAGCATACGACGACTTCACCGCCATGATGCTGGCTGACGGCAAGACCAAGGGATGGGTGGCCAACACGTCCAACGAAGTAGTGGCGAGAGGGCAATCGCTGTGGTTCGAAGGGGCCAAGTATCGCATCAAGGGACTTGTGGATGTGGACGGCGAGGCGGTCAAGAGCCTCAGCGGGACATACCGCCTAGGATTCCATCCGGACCCTACCCTGGCGGCGCTGATGGGAGGCCCGATAGCCGTGCTCGTCGTTGACGCCCACGCCGCAGGTGTGTACGACACGGTCTACGTCGACGTCATGAGAGACTTCAGCTTCGCAAACGACAAGCCGTGTGCAAAGGGAGACGAGATCTCCTTCTTCGACTGCTACGATCCCGCAAGGGGCGTGACCGTCACCTCCAGTTGGGACGCCGGGGACGGCTTCGCTGATTACTCCGGAGGCATGGTCTACTGGATTGCGGACGGCGAGAACGTCTATCCTGGCTCTGATTGGTTGTGGGACGCGACCGACCCGCCAGAGATGGGCAGCGTGGTCGCATTCATGGGAGAGTACCTGGGAGAGAGCCATGGCACGATGACATCCTCGGCGGCATTGGCAGTCGGACGCACCATGGGTGGCCAGCTCGGGGGCATGGCGCCCGGGGCGAAGCTCATTTGCATACCGTTCACCGGAGGCACGATCAACGCCTGGAAGTTTGCAGCGTTCGGAGCAGACGGGGTGGATTACACGGGGGACGAAGGCAATCTCATATCAAACAGCTACGGATACTCCGCTGAGTGCATAGACGGCGGATACAACTTCGCCGACATGATTGCCACGAGCATATCGGACGTGTGCTCTGGCCTCTGGTGTTGGTCGACCGGCAACGGAGGACCGGGCTATGGCACGACTCCTCCGATAGTCGACTCCAACTCCATCGGCGTCGGCGCCGGCACAACGATGCAGTACAGGTATCTCCTCGGCTACGAGACGATACCGGGCTACCAGAAGTGGGGAGACCTCGCGCCGTTCTCCAACTCTGGACCGACTCGTACAGGGAAGCTGATGGCGGAGATAGTGGCGTCGGGGATGTACTCCCTTGAACCGATGCCGCTGAACCTGCCGGACGACAACCTTCTAGTCGGAGACGGATCAAGACACTATCAGTTCGGAAGCGGGACCAGCCACGCATGCCCGACTGTCGCAGGCGGCGCGGCACTCGGCTACCAGGCGTTCTGGACAGCAAGTTGTGGAAACTGGCCCGCGAGCGACTACGCCAAGAGCGTCCTCATGGCCGCGGCGGACGACATGCACTACGATCCGTTCAAACAGGGTGCAGGATGGCTCAACGCAGGCACGTTCGCCAGGCTAATGGCCAACGCCGGTGGCACGATGTCCATACTCGAGGACGATGTGGGCTATAAGGCGACCATGTATCCGGGAAATTACGACGGACAGGCTTTCGAGGTCTTCCCGAATTTCATGCTTCCAGGCGATGAACAGATCATGACAGTCGCCACGTACAACAGAGATCCAGAGTGCGCTGTTGCTGACGTCTCGGTCGAGGCGAGGCTTCTCCTCAGGACCGAAAGCGAAACCCTGAGTGTGGTCACGAAGAACTCTAAGGACGTCTACTTCGACATCACCGACTGCGTGCCTGAGACCACGGATCTAGTCAAAGTCACGATGTATTATCCGTTCGAGGAGTTCGACCCGACCATGTCGTACTCCGTGCCGTCACCGGTCGAGTACTGGCTCGAGCTGCACGACTGGATCGATATCGATGGCAACGGCGTCGTGGGTAAGAGCACGGGCAAGTGGGAGCTATGCAGATATTCCGTCGATGGCTCGGACTGCAACGCGAACCAGATAATGTTGAAGGATCCGATTGAGAGGAGCACGGACGGCCTCATCGTGAGAGTGAGAGCCATCGCACCGCTACAGGGCGCGCACATCTCGGTCCAGGTCGACTCCTATGAACTCGCCAACTTTGACTGGGTCGAGCTCCGTGAGAGCGGGACCGAGGAGTGGGGACCGCAGCTCAGTCTGAACATGGAGCCTGACAGCTCCAAGACCTGGGAGGCGAAGGTGACCGTCCCGGATGACGCGTTCATCGGGACCTACGGAGCGTCGATATACATCGAAGACGGTTCCAGAGTGCAGTGCATGCCGATTGTGATCACTGTTCCGTCGACGGACTACGGGTTCGAGTTCGGAGGAGAGTCGTACTTCGACACGACGTACAACAACGAACTCACTGGCGTCTCAGACCGCTTCTGGAGATTCGAGGTTGGCGACTGGAGGATGTTCTGGTGCGTGCCAGACGAAATGCTCTCAGAGGATGAACACCTGATAACGACTCTCAGTTGGAGCGAGGTGCCGACCGACATCAACGTGCACATACTGGCACCGTTCGCCACCGATTCGGAGCACAACCCTGAGCAGGCCGTGTTCGATCCGCCGATGGGCCCTGGTTTCTACGAGGATATCATCGCGTCGAGCGACGAGATGTACATGGGCGCGGGGGTATTCGGCTTCAAGACCAACACCGGAGGACCTAAGGAGGTCATCGCAGCTCCACTGGGCGAATGCATGAACGCCTTAGGCACGCCGGCGCCGTTCGCTGTCGTGACCAGGTGCCCGTTCATGTCCGGAGACTCCGCCTCGGAGACGTTCCAGGGGTCCACGACGATCCTCATGGTCGAGGATTATCAGCCGCGGAACCTCGAGCTTACCGTATGCCTGGATGACGCGGTAGACGGCCTGGTGACCGGAACCGAGGATGCCATGTTCGACATAAGCGTGAGTGAACCGGTAGAGGTGGAAGGCGGCGGAGTGAACCCGGTCATAACCGAGAGCTGGCCCGAGGAAGAGGTCTACCAGGACCTGCTCTCTGGGTCGTTCGACGACGCGCTGGCCAATGCAGTGTACACGAAGGCCCTCGAAGTCGTCGGCGCGAGCAGCCTCACGGTGGCAATCAACGAAGTGACCGGATGCTCGGACCTCGACCTGGCGCTTTGGTACGACGTCAACCTCAACGGGATAGCCGATGATGGCACGTACTGGTACGTCGGTGCGGGAGGCTCCGATGAGAGTCTGACCATCGCCAACCCTGCTGATGGCCAGTACCTAGTCAAGGTGTTGGGCTACACAGTCGAGGGAGACCCAGGCATATTCTCCCTCACGGTACTGAGGGGGGTTGTGGGAGCCTCGGTCACGGCCATAGGGCTGCCGGACTACGCTAACGACGGACAGACTGAGTTCCAGATAGCGTACAGCGTCCCGGCGGTCGTCGGCACATACACGGGAGCGGCCACCTTCGGTTTCATGGGCGCGAACGACATGTTCGGAATCGAGGTCGTCATCCACGTTGTGGAGTGATCGTCGTAGGCAACAAACCCTTTCCACAAATCCTTTCTTCTTCTCTGCTCTCTCGCAAGCCGACGCCGGCGGATTGGTGTTGGTTGGGAAAAAGAGAGCCACTGGAGGGATTCGGACCCTCGACCTACGCCTTACCAAGGCGTCGCTATACCCCTAAGCCACAGTGGCATTTGGATGACGACCGGAGAGCATCCTGCCCTCCATATTAATAAGTTGTTGGCCCTCGCCACCGCCATACGCATCATTTATCTAACACCCAGGGGATTTGCTCGGGGATGAAGAACTCCCTGAGCAGCTTCGATGTCACTGCGATCGTGGCGGACCTGCAGGCAGCCGTCGGCGGGTTCTTGGACAAGGTGTACCAGCCCGAGCCCGGACACCTCGTGCTCAGCGCGAGGACTCCAGGTGAAGGCAGGACATTCATCCATTTCGTGGCCGGGAAATGGATCTACTCATCCAAGGAAGCTGGAGATATGCCCCCGGACCCTTCGGCATTCGCTAGATTGCTCAGGAAGCGCCTGTCCAACTCAAGGATTGTCGGCGTATCGCAGCAAGGGTTCGACAGGATAGTGGTCCTCAGCTTCGAGAAGGGAGAGAAGCACGACCTAGTCCTCGAGCTCTTCGGGAAGGGAAACGCGGTCCTCGTCAAGGATGGCGTCATCGTGCAGCCGCTCATCACGCACACCTGGAAACACAGGGACGTACGCGCGCGAAAACCGTTCTCGTTCCCTCCTCCCATCCCGGACCCACTGACACTGTCGTCGGAGGATCTTGGGGCGCTCTTCAGAGACTCCGACTCGGACGTCGTCAGGACGATCGCGACAAAGCTGAACCTCGGTGGAAAGTACAGTGAGGAGATGTGCAAGCGCTCTGGCCTAGACAAGAACAGGCTGTCCGGAGAAGTCACCCCTGATGAGCTCGCTAGACTGGTTGGTGTGATCCGCGATTTCACAGGAGAGGTTCGGGCCTCGAGGCGCGGGTATGTGGTATCAGATGCCGAGAGCGTAGCCGATGTCGTGCCCTTGAGGCTCAGCATATACAAGGACTTCATATTCGAAGAGCTGCCGTCATTCTCCGAGGCTGTCGAGAGCTACGTAGCGCGGATTCCTGCGCCCTCGTCAAAACGCACAACCGAGCCGGCGGACGATGCTGACCTCAAGAGGCTGCAACGGAAGCTCGTCCAGCAGGAGCACGCTGCCTTGAGCCTTCAGCGAGATAGCCTGGAAGCCCAGAAGATCGGAGATTCGCTCTTCGCCAACTACGCAGACGTCTCCCGTGTGATTCTTACTGCGAAGGACACATTATCCCAATCGAAGGACATCAGCGAGACCCAGGGTTTCGTCTCCTTCGATAAGAGGAAATCGCTGCTTGTCGTGAGTATGTCTTCGGGAACCTATGAGCTCGACATAAACGGTACGGTGGAATCCAACGCACGCCGATACTACGAAAGTGGAAAGAAGATGAAGGCGAAGCTGGAGGGGGTTCTCCCGGCACTTGAGGAGACCAAAGCAGCCATCGCGAGCTGGAAGAAGGGGCTTGCATCCAAGGAGACCGAGCGGGCCGCGAGAAGGAAGCCCACGAAACGTTTCTGGTTCGAACGCTACAGGTGGTTCGTCTCGAGCGAGGAAGCAGTAGTCATCGGCGGAAAGGATGCGAGGACGAACGACGTGCTCGTCAAGAAACACCTTGAGGCGGGTGACAGGTACGCCCATGCGGACATCCACGGCGCCCCCAGTGTCATCGTCAAGATGAAGGACGGGGTAGGCGAACGGACCCTGAACGAAGCGTGTGAGTTCGCAGTCGCGACGTCCAAGGCCTGGAACGCCAAGATAGGCTCAGCGGTTGGCTACTGGGTCCTCCCCGAGCAGGTCAGCAAAACCCCTCAGAGCGGCGAGTATCTTGCCAGAGGGGCTTTCGTCATCAGGGGAAAGCGCAACTACTCCGAGAAGATGGAGATCAGGCTCGGTGTCGGAGAGATCGAATTCGAGGGCGAGCGGAAGGTGATGTGCGGACCGGAGAGCGCCGTGAAGGCTAGGAGCAAGAGATACGTCGTCATCAAACCGGGGCAAGTCGCCAAGAACCTCGCAGCGAAAAGACTTGCAGAGGAGTTTGATGTCCCAATCGAGGAGATACAGCGCATTCTCCCTCCGGGTGACATAGACATCGCGGAGCAGTCAGGCGTGGACCTTCGGCTCAGCCCTTCTTGATGAGAGAACGCAGCAGTTTGAGCTCGTTTGCATATTCCTTTTGACCTTCGGGGGTTTCGAGAAGCATCGGTATGCCGTCAAATCTGTGGTCGTTCATCAGGTTCCTGAAGCCGTCAATGCCGATGTGTCCCTTACCGATCTGCTCGTGCCGGTCCAGATGCGAACCTAGCCTGCCCTTCGAGTCGTTTATGTGCATAGCCTTGAGACGGTCCAAACCGATTATTTCATCGAAAGCCTCGATTGTCTTCTCGTACCCCTTCTTAGTTTTCATGTCATATCCAGCAGCGTACGCGTGACAAGTATCGAAACAGACCCCCGCACCCTTCTGATCCTCCAGTAAGTCCATCATTCCTGCAAGCTGTTCAAAGGAGTGCCCGAGAAGGCTTCCCTGGCCCGCTGTGATTTCGAGAAGCAGCATGACATCCGAGGAACCGAATTCCCTTCTGACCCAGTTCATGGAATCTGCTGCCCTTCTTATGCCGGCCTGTTCGCCCGAGCCCACATGCGCTCCCGGGTGGAATATCAGGTACCGGACCCCCAGGAGCTTTGCCCTGCACATCTCGTCCAGGAACGCTACTCTAGATTTCTCCAGAAGGGTCTTGTCCGGGCTGGCTAGGTTGATGAGATATGAATCGTGAACCACGGTCTCGACGATGCCATGCCTATCGACCTCCTCTCTGAATCGCGCAGCATCCCCCTCTTCCAGCTTCCTAGCCTTCCACTGCATCTGGTTCTTCGAGAATATCTGCATGCAGTCGCACGTGAGCGCACGCCCTCTCCCTGGGGCGTTGAAGACACCACCTGTGATCGGAATATGAGCTCCTAGGAGCAGTATGGTCACCTCGCAACTGTATGTGCAGGAATGTAGATAAGACTCGGGCTCAGAAATCCATTCTGAATAGGTATCCCCCGTCGACTTGGATGGATTTCGGAGGCACGCCCGCCTTGTGCATGAGGGCTATCATCGCAACGTTGTCCCTCATCACCTCGGCAGTGATGCCCGTTATCTTCTTAGATTTCGCAATCTTGACCAGAGACTGCATCAGGAACGTGCCTATGCCCTTTCCCTGCCAAGCGTCCGCAACGAGGAATGCGACCTCGGCGCGGTTCGTCGCCGGGTTCAGGTGGTAGCTGCCAACACCCACCATCTTCCGCCGTGGTGATTGCCCGTGGATGACAACGAGCGACATCTCGTCCTCGTAGTCGATGCAACAGAACTCCTGAAGCCTCCTGTGGGGCATCGACTTGAGCATGCTGAAGAACCGGTTTATTATGGTCTGGTCGCTCAGATCGTAGAACATGTCGCTCATCATCTCCTCATCCGTTGCTCTTATCGGGCGGACGACAAGCTCGGTTCCGTCCCCGGTTTTCATTGTCGTCTTAAGCTCCTCAGGATATATGCCAGTCTCCGGGAGTATCTGGTCTTCGTAGACGTAGTTCAGCTTCTTTGCCTGCTCAAGTAGTCCCTCTCGAAATTTGGGGTGGGCGATGCTTATCAGGGCCATGGCTCGCTCTCGTATGTTCTTGCCGTGAAGGTACGCCACGCCCCACTCGGTCACCACATAGTGGACATCCCCTCTGCTGGTGACGACGCCGGCTCCTAGCTTTAGTGTCGCTACGACTCTCGATATCGTGGCGTTCTTAGCGGTGGATGGAAGAGCGATTATTGGTTTTCCCCCTTTGGACCTGGCAGCCCCTCGGACAAAATCCACCTGACCGCCGATGCCGGAATAGAACATTGGTCCCAGCGAGTCCGCACATACCTGGCCGCTCAGGTCGACCTCGATGGCGGAGTTGATCGCCACCATCTTATCGTTCTGAGCGATTATGAACGGGTCGTTCGTGTGCTCAGTCGGATGAAACTCGATTGAGGGATTGTTGTCGACGAAGTCATATAGTTTCTCGCTTCCCAGGCAGAAGGACGCGATCGTCTTGCCCGGGTGAAGGGTTTTCTTGGAGTTGTTCAGAACCCCGCTCTCGGCGAGGTCCATGAACCCGTCGGAGAACATCTCGGTGTGTATGCCTAGGTCCTTCTTGTCGCCAAGGCAGTGCAGGACGGAGTCCGGGATAGCTCCGATTCCCATCTGCAGGGTGGAGCCGTCGTCTATCAGGTTCGCGACGTTGCGCCCGATACTCTTCGCGACATCGTCTGCAGGCTCCCATTGCAGGGTTAGCAATGGCTCGTCCACGGGGACGACATAATCGATGTCCTTCATATTGATGAAACAGTCGCCAAGAACCCTTGGCATGCGCGCGTTGACCTCGGCGACCACCTCTGTCGCGCTCTCCGCCGCCGATTTGACGACATCGGTCGATACTCCATAGCTGCAGTAGCCGTACTTGTCGGGCGTCGAAACCTGAATGAACGCGACGTCAATCGATGACTGCCCCGACGTGAACAGCTCAGGAATCTCGGAAAGAAACACGGGGGTGTAGTCCGCCCTGCCCTCCGCTATGGCCTGCCTCGTGTTTGCCCCTATGAAGAACGCGTTATGCCTGAATTGATCGGTGAACTTCTCCTCTGTGTACGGCGCGACACCAAGAGTCATGATGTGCATGATCCTCGTGTCCGCGAGGCGTCCCGCCGACTCGATCAACGCCTTCACGAGAATTTGCGGCTCAGCAGCGCCAGAACCGATGAACACCTTGTCCCCGCGCCTGATGGTCGAGATAGCCATATCTGCGGTTCTGATCTTGTGCTTGAACCGCGTCTCCCAATCTTCCATCACCCAGGATCTGTTTTCCATCCGATTCGGGCAAAGTACGGACTTTTCGGTTATAACGCTTTGCGAGTAACAATCTCCCTCTGCTAGAATCGTACCGACAGGATGTGTCTGGGTCACGTTGAATTCGAGGACGGCCTACGAAACGGCAGCTGTGGGCGAACGGCTCAACCGGAGTCACAGAGTGGCAATGAACGCTTTCATGGCCTCCAACTCCTGTCCGACGCGTACGACGGCCCTCCGCTTATCTGAAAAAATGAGCTCCGGATGCTCCGCCTGGAAGCTGTCGAATATCTCAGCTGGAGAAATCTGATGCATCTCGGCCAGTATTATGCTCTTGTGCTCGTGCAGAGCCCTTAGAGGGGGTTCCAGCAGAGGAGCGAAATCGAGGTCGCCCGCTAGCCACGATTCGAGGTCCTCCTGCTCCATCTGTCCAAGGTTGTTGAGGAGAAATCGCCTGATCGCCTTCTTCCATTCGGCCTCCATTCTATCTACTCCGTCCGACACCGAGAATGCCTGGATAGGCATTAACCTTCCCCCTTTCAGCCAAAAGGTTCTTGAAAGCCGAGTGCTTCACCAGTTTTGCAGGGAGATACGGAACCATGGCAAACGCTAGAATGCACTTTCTCGGCAAAGAGGACATCGAGAGAATCCACTCGTCGGCTTTGAGAATCCTTGAACAAGTGGGCGTGCTCGTACACAGCGAAGATGTGAGCGAACTCCTGCTGGAGGCTGGGGCGGACGGGGCGAAGGGTGGACGGAGAATCACTATCTCGGAAGACGTCGTAAAGGAAGCGTTGACTAGTGCTCCGAAAACGGTTCTGCTCGCATCCAGGGACGGCGAACATGATGTCCGGATACCATCCGATGATGGAAGGCTCTTCGTGGCGAACGGAGGAGAGGGGGTCCGGATGGTCGACCTCGTCACGGGGGAGACCAGACCATCCGAATCGGCGGACCTGCGCAACTTCGCGAAACTGGTCGACGCCCTTCCCCAGGTCGATTTCTTCTGGCCGATGGTGGGCGCAATCGAGGAGCCTACAGCTACGAAGGAAGTGGCCGAGCTGAAGATCTCCTTCGAATGGACCTCCAAACATATTCAGATGGGAGCGATCACAAAGGAGCAGGCGATCAAGATGCTTCGGATGGGGGCGTCCCTGACTAACGGTCCTGAAAGTCTTGCGAAGCGCCCGATATTCTCCGCCGTGCAGTGCCCCATCTCACCTCTGACTTTCGAGAAAGGACTCGCCGAGGCCCAGGTGGAGTTCGCCAGGGGAGGGATACCAGTCATCGCCATGACAGCCTCGGTCGCCGGGCTCACATCACCGGTAACGATCGCCGGGACGATGGCGCAGATAACCGCTGAAAACCTGGCGAGCCTCGTGATATCCCAGGCCGCAAGAAAGGGTGCGCCGTTTGTTTTCAGCTGCGACTCCTGCCCCGGCGACCTCAAGACGGGCTCGATCGACTACGGCGCACTCGAAACGCCTCTCTTCCGGACGGCCGCAGGGGAGATGGGCGAGAGCCTAGGCCTCCCGAAGATGGTGGCGGGAATCGGCCTCGAGAACCTGTCGTTGACCATAGGGAATCTATGGGAGGGAGTGGCGTACGTTGCCAACCAATCCCTCGTTCCGTCCGACCTCGGATCAGGCCTCGGAGGGTTGGACCAGGCGGTATGTGCATCCTACGAGCAGCTGGTGCTCGATGCCTGGATATGGGAGATCGCACGCGAACTCGGACGCGAGTTCGAAACAACCGACGACGCCATCTCGTACGAGACGATCGCGGCGGCAGGGGTGGACGGCGACTTCATCGGGAAGAAGCATACGGCGATGAGGTTCAGGAAGGAATTCATCTCGACACGCATGCCCGAGACCACGGTGAGAACGCGACTGAAGGACGCCGAAAGAGGGGAGGCGGTCGCGAGGGCCCACGAGGAGGCTAAGAGGATCCTGGAGCAGCAGTGGGAGCCCAAGATAAGCCCGGAGGAGTCCGCGAGGTTAGACGACTTAGTGCGTGGGGCATGAGAGAGAGATGCGCCCGAGCTGGGATTCGAACCCAGGTCTAGAGCTCCGCAAGCTCCTAGGATATCCAAGCTACCCCACTCGGGCTTGACCTACGGCGTCAGCCCCCTCCATGCGGACAACGGTAGAAATACCTAACCGTAGGGGAGACGCTCAATAGGCGGTCGTCCAGTCCACCTTACCCTTCTTGCGGGCGATGTTGTCCGCTACCCGGAACACGCCGATCGACATGATGAAGAACACACCGGCTGAGACGAGAAGCAGCAGCATGAGAGTGAGGTTGCTCATATCGCCCATCCCTGTTACGTCGTAACCGGAGGACGCCGCGAGACCTTCCATGACAGCTGGCTCGATTGCGCGCCTGACGACCTCCATCCAATAGGTAACGGGCAGGAACTTCGAGATCGTCTGAGCCCAGGACGGTAGTATCGTAATCGGGAATACCACCCCCGACATCACGTAGAACACTCCTGCGAGACCTTCGTTGATGCCTATGCTGTGCTTCGCCGTTAGGAACGACACGCCCCCCATGGCGAGGCCGAGGATGCAGATGCAGAGGAGTCCGACAGCGAGCGACGCCGTCAGCAACAGCCAATCGACCGCGCCTAAGTCTATTCCAACGCCGAGTGCGAGAACGCCGAACGCGAGGGTGATCAGCACCCCGAACGACGTTATTGCTATCTTGATCGCTGACCTGCCGAATATGTAGATGTAGAAGTTCATGGGTGCGATGTACACGTGCTTCAACGTCATGTAGTGCTCCCTGTCGTCGTGGATGACCCACGTGACGCCGAACAGAACCTCGGCCACGAACATGTACAGGGCGTTCCCGACGTACATGTACGAGAAGAAGTCGTTGGCCGTCTCGCCGCCGGTGATAACCAGATACATAAACACCAGGATGAGCGTGCCCGCTATCGGCTTGACTATCGAGTACGTGGCGAACAGGAACGGATCCGTCCAGTTGGCCTCCATCTGCCACCCGAGCCAGGCGGAGCTCTTGAGTAACCTGAGGTCGTTTCTCACTGCCATCTCAAAGTCAGCCTCCCGGTTGTCTTCCCCAGGTGTTCCATGTATCTCAGGGCGTATCTCGCGAGCACCATGAACACGACGCAGAGCACGCACAACACCGCTATTTCGGTATTCACCGACAAGAACGCGTCATCCGCCCCGACCGGGAATATCAGCTGCCTCATCGCGTCGAGGCCGAGCGTTATCGGAATAATCGATGCTCCGGCCGCAGCCCAGCGACCAAGACTCCTCACGGGGAAGTAGAATCCCGTAGCGAAATACACCGGCTCCATCATGAGGGAGGACAGATGGTAAGCCTCCCTTCCTAGAAGCAGGTAGAGGGACGCGAACATCATACCCATACCGTAGAGCGCGATCATGGTGACTACGAACACGACCAATAGTGTGACCGGGCTGCCCAGGGAGAAGATGACGTCGAAAGCGATCACCCCGACCACCACGGTCGCCGCAGCCTGTATCGTCGTCTCGACCAGCCCCCCCACCGCCATCCCTCCGAGGATGGACATCCTGGAGGTCGGAGCCATTAGATAGAGCGAGAGGTTGCCAATCTCCTTCTCCCAGTACAGCTGGGAGGCCATGCTCCAGAGTATGTTGAGCCAGAAAGCGGTCATTGCGCCGCCCAAGACGACATAACCGATGAATTCGGCATCTGCCTCCAAGAAGCGGTAGACATACGCGTAACCTGCGATGGTGAACAGCGGCAGGACGACATCGAAGAAGAACCAGCTGGGCTCCCTGGTGGAGCCTATAAGCCTTGGGTACGCCCTGCCACGGATCGTCCTCAGGTTCCTCATCAGAGGACCTTCGCTCATTCCAGTCCTCTCCCAACGAGCTTTATGAAGACATCCTCGAGCGTCGGCTCCGTCTTCTGCAACGAGAGGATCTTCGACCCTTTCCCTAGGACCGTCGATACGATATCGGACACGGCCGACTCATCTTCCAGGATGAACCTAAGGGTCGTCTCGTTGCCTCCCGCGTCCTTGGCGGACGAGAAGTTGTCGATGCCCGGTATGGAGCTGAAGTCGTTGATGTCCTTGAGTCCGCCGACCGATAGCGTGAGAGTCGAGTTCATCCTGACCAGTTTCTTCAGGTTGTGGGGCGTGTCGCATGCAAGGATCTTGCCGTCGTCTATTATGGCGATCCTGTTGCACAGCTCGTCCGCCTCCATCATGTAGTGCGTCGTAAGCAGGACCGTCCTGCTGCTGTCCTCGCGTATCCAGTCGACGACGAACTCCCTCACCGTCCGCGCTGCGTTGACATCCAAGCCTAGGGTCGGCTCGTCGAGGAATATGATCTCGGGATTCGTAACGAATCCTCTGATCACGTTCATCTTCTGCCGCTGACCGGTCGAGAGCGTCCTGACCTTCTCCTTGTCCTTGTCCCGGAGGCCGAATTTTTCGAGGAGGACGTCGATCCTTTGATGGGCCTCCTTGCTCTTCAATCCGTAGAACTGCGAGAACATCCACAGGTTCTCACGGACCGTCAGAAGGCCGTACCCGGATATCTCTCCCCCGGACACCATGTTGATCCGCTTCCTGACCTCCAGCAGGTTCTTTGCGACGTCGAAGCCTGCGACGTACGCCTTCCCGGATGTAGGGAGCAGCAGCGTGCTCAGTATCTTGAGTATGGTCGTCTTCCCGGCCCCGTTGGGGCCGAGAATGCCGAACAGCTCACCCCTGTCGATTCTCAGGTCCACTGAATCGAGGGCTGTGACGACCTTGCCCTCCCTCTTCTTCTTGGGTCGGAAGACCCTTGTCAGAGACTGAGTCTCAACAGCATGCTGCATTCAGATACCCGCCTTATGCGCTTCTACATACAAAGCATCGGATGGGGTGGAAGTGTCCGCCGTCGACCGGTGAACGCCTTCCTTTCAGATAACCATACCAGGTCAAGCCTCGTACTGAGTCCTGTACCTGGTGACATAGCCAGCGATCTTGTTCCTCATGGAGACGGAGCGCACATCGGTGAGCTTCGAGACCATCTGCTTGTTGTGCTCGAAGTCGGCCGTGAACATATCCGTATATCTGTGGACCAACTCGACGGCTACCCGCTTGATGTATGTCGGTCTTATGTTTCCCATGACCAGCTCACCGTGAAAAGCTCCGAAGGAGAAGGGTATATATATGGTTTGTGGGGGCGGGCACGAGTTGCCACGCGCGCACATCTCAGTCGCCAGCGCGCGAACTCTCCACCAGGAGTTCCTCGTCGGACGGCACGCTGTTGTTCTCGTAGGGTTTGCCGCACGAATATTCTCCCTCCGGGCACGGTCCTTCGAAGCATCCCGGGCCCGCATCCGCGAACAGGATGGGGGCGGCCTTCCTAGCCTCAGCCAACATCTTCCACGCCATCAGGCGGATCTCCCACTGCGCCCTTCTGCAGCATCTGAGCCTGAAGAGATGCCACAGCTCCCTGGCGTTCATCGTGACGGTTATGTTGGTGTGGCATGCGCTCGGGAGCACATACCTCGCGTCCTCCTTCGGCATCTTCTTCGCCAGCTTACGATACGCCATCCAAGCATCGTCCATCGCCTTGTTGTACAATACCTTGGCCTCGGTGTCCGCCGAGATTGTCGGAGGAATCACGTACTCCGCCTTGTCCATGCTGACATATCGCTGACTCTGTTGGGAATAGGACGCGATCCGATGCCTCACCAGCTGATGTGTCAGGGATCTCGAGACCCCCTCGACGCTGAACGTGAAATGAGCGTGCTCTACCACGGAGAGGTGGCCCATGCCGACGACCTTCTCTATCATCCTCTTCGCGCGATCCTCCGAGGTCGTCTCGAACAGCTCGGTCGTGCCCTCCACAGAGTAGCACGACTGTGCAGCCGCGGCACAAATCCTGTCAGGGTTCTTCGTGTGGTCGACGAGTGTTACCTTCACGTGCGCACCAGCCTGGCAAAGCAGCTAAACGGGTTCCCTCTCTAAATGCTTTTCATGAGGATGCCCCGGGGTGGGCCTACATCCCTATCCGTAAGGATGCTCCCAGACGAAGCTGGTGGAGTGCTCCCCGGAGGCGCCAAGTTGCGGAGAGGCACTCATTAGTTGCTTGAGCCGCACGACCTCCAACTGCTCGGCCTCCAACGCCCTGGCTACGCCAGGTACGTGTCCATCCCCGATGATGGCGACGATATTCGGATGGTCCTTGGCGATGCGTTGGATTCTCTCCGCCATGATCCTGTTCCGGTCATCGATCAGCACCGCCTTCACGGTCGGGAACCTCTCGCCAATCTGCTCGATATACGCTTCATCGTTGCTCTGATACGTCTCCATCTCATTCTCGACCGTCTCCTTAGACGATACCAACCCGACCAGCGCTCCGAAGAGCAATCCGAGCTTCTCCTTGAGAGACATCCTCTTCCAGAGCGTCGCGAGCATACGCGAAGCGT
>JAEHCN010000121.1 GCA_020696395.1 Thermoplasmata archaeon
ATGGCTTCAAGCTCCTTGAGGTCTTCCTCTGGGATCCTGACATTCAGACGAGCAGACCTGGCAGACATGTATTCTCAGAGCCTCGTATGACGAATTGTCGCACATTCTATAAATAAATATCTAGAAGATCGCCGACCACCACTTCCTGTGGAACCACGGGATCTTTGGCCTCATGATCCGCGGATGTTTCCGATGCTTGTCGCAATTCTCTGCAAAGAGTCGACTAGGAGTCGCGTTTCGGCAAATACGTTTTTAATGTCTAAAGGGTTCCCAGGCGTCGTGAAAATTCCAGGCGAGATCGTCCAGCACGTCAGGGAAACGACACGCCAGCACAACAAATGGTTCAAGGAGTCGCTCCCTCTGATCGCTTCGGAGAACGTTCTCAGCCCTGCAGCCAGGGAAGTCATGGACTCGGACCTCCACAACAGGTATGCAGAGGGTCTTCCAGGGAAACGATACTACCAGGGTAACATCTTCATCGACGAGATCGAAAGAGTGTGTGAGGAGCTTGCTCGCGAGGTGTTCGGATGCAGGTTCGCAGATGTCAGACCCGTCTCGGGGACCGTCGCAAACCTCGCTGTGCTTATGGCGGTCGCCAGGCCTGGGGACAATATGACTGCGGTGGGTCTCTCCGACGGAGGTCACATATCCCACGCCAAGATCGGCGCCCTCGGCCTGAGGGGCGTGAGGGTCCACAACTACCCGTTCGACAAGAAGACCATGAACATCGACCCTGAGGGAACGAAGAGGCTTCTCAGAGAGGTCAAGCCCAAGGCCGCATTGTTCGGGCAGTCGGTGTATCTGTTCCCCACTCCTCTGAAGGACCTGCAGAACACGTTTGACGAGGTAGGATGCACCGTCTGGTACGACGCTGCCCACGTTCTTGGCCTGATCGCGGGCAACAGGTTCCAGGATCCGCTCAGAGAGGGCGTCGATGTCATCTCCGCGAGCACTCACAAGACCCTCCCAGGGCCGCAGCACGGCATGATCGTCTCGGACCTCGTCAAGGAGGAGATGGAGACCGCACTCAGAAGAGGCGTGTTCCCTGGAGTCACCAGCAATCACCATCTCCATTCAGTTGCAGCGCTGGCGGTTACGCTGGCAGAGACCCGGGAGTTCGGAGAGGCCTATGCGGACCAGATGATAAGGAACGCGAAGGCTCTGGCTCAGGCACTGCACGAGCGCGGGTTCGACGTGCTGTGCGAGCCGAACGGTTTCACGGAGTCTCACACTGTCGTCGTGGATGTCGAGGAACATCACGGAGGGGCGAATGTCGCAAAATCTCTCGAGGATGCGAACATAATCGTAAACAAGAACCTCCTCCCTTGGGACGACGACCCCATCAGGCCAAGCGGCATCAGGATAGGCTCCCAGGAGGTCACCAGATTGGGGATGAAGGAGGATGACATGATCGAGGTCGCCGAGCTGATCACCAGGGTGGTGATGAAGGCCGGGCCCCTGACGGAGGCGAAGGAATCCGTCAAGGAGTTCAAGAGCGGCTTCACGAAGGTCCACTATTGCTTCTTCGAGGGTGAGGAAGCTTATGATTATCCGGCGTTCGAGGGCGGTCCCTGAAAGTCTGCCTCGTCTTCATGTTACTTATATTGTAAATTGCTATCCAGTAGTGCGGATCCCTGATGGCCACACGCACGAAAGCACTTCATGTTAGCGTAGCTTCAGTGAACTTCATCATCTTCATTCTGGCGTTCACCAGCATATATCCGTTCCCTGCGGGGGACTTCAAGATCGATCTGCCGTCGCCCAACGAAATCATCTGGGACTACGATTCGGGAGTCGTCACCGTCACAGCGCCCTTCTCGGTAGACAACGGCGGGTTCTACGATGTCGACGACCTCGAGCTGCGTTACGAGGTAACGAACTATACGGGTGCGCTCATCGCCCAGGACATGATCGATCTGGGCACTATGAAGGCCGGAGCGGTCACCGATGGCGAGATAGAGTTCTCGTTCGACCTGCTCGAGCTGTACAACGAAGGGCTTACGTGGATGGTCTTCAACGACGACCTTCTCAGTTTCGTCGTCGAAGTGTCATGCTTCTACACAATGAAGCTGGTGGAGTTCGACGCAAGGTACTCGATTAGCATCCCATGGGACGCGCTCATCCAGGAAGTCGAGGTCGAAGACGTCCGTTTCGACACTGGCTCGATGCAGCTCCTTGTGGACTACAGAGTGGTGACATCCGACATCCTGTCGAACGACGCTGTCCTCACGGCTTCGCTCCTCGAAGGGTCCAGCGTGGTCTCCGAGATATCCGAGACTGTACGGCTGGGGAGGATTCACACGGGAACGCTTGAGTTCGACGTACCGCTCGGTTCGAACCCCGACTCCGTCCTTCTGGAAATCGATATCGCGGGATTCCAGGTGGATGTCTCGTACACTATCCCCGCGGGGGTGGTTCCATAGCGCAGAAGGGGAGGATTCCAGATACCGTTTGGACTGCGTTCACGGAGACACTCCGTTTCATCGTCGTCCCTCTCGTCCTGGTGAATCTCATCACCGAGAACTATCCACAGCTAGCCACCGCATTCATGCCTCAGATCCGGATGTTCGTGCTCTTCTTCGGGGGCATGGTCGTCGCCTCGAGCACGCTCGAAGCTGCCCACCGTCCGGGGACATACACCCGGATGGTCTTCGGACTTTCCGCTATCGCGTTCGTCTGTCTGTGGTTCTTCGTCGTATT
>JAEHCN010000122.1 GCA_020696395.1 Thermoplasmata archaeon
TCGATTCACCTACCCACCTCGACGTGGTTCGAGAAGGAGGTGAGAGACTGGGAATCAAGAATAAGCTAGACGTGCTGGCGGTGACACTCGTCGCCACTGTCATGATGGTCGTGTTGGGGCTGATATATTTCTTCCTCACGCTTCTGGTTGTGAAGGTTGCGACCGACGTGCTGTTCGACGATTCGTTGAGCGCCAGCTGGGGCGCAGCGTCCGCTGCCCTGGTGACCTCGGCCGTCATAATCTCCGGAGCTCTGGAGAAGAAGAAGGACTGAGCCGTCGCCTCGACCTCAATCCGTGAAGCCCCGTGCCACTTTCATCAGCACGGACGAGCGTAGGTTGGGTCTTGGCTTTCTGTTCCCACCCTGTTGACTGGCTGTTCTGCGGAGGTCTCAATCCGAGTGTAGTTTTCCACCAATCGCCCAGTTGGTCTTGGGCACTTCGTTTATGATGATTTCAATTACGTCTCGAGGGACCCCCTCGTCCTCGAAGACTTTCGTAATGCCTTCAGCTATGCGCCGCTTCGCGTTCTCCTCTCTTCCTGGCCACATGTTCACAATCACAACCGGCATGTACTCGCCCCTCTAGTATTCGATAACGCTGCCGAAGACATAAACGCTCGTGTAGGTCACATTTGCGGAGATAGGTATACGTAGTGCCTATGCAATCCGCTGCAGGTACTCGCACGGGAACGATTGGCGATATTATGAATGGAGACGGAGATGACGTCAGCGGTTGATGATGTAGATCCGCGGATGCCGGTCGGGGAATCCGCTCCCGAAGATGGACCACCGAGAGTCGGCTCGTGTCCCTTATCTGCAAGGGACCTTACAGTAAGCTTCGGGCCTGTGATAGCACTTGACGGATTCTCCGTTGACATTCCAAGAGGAATCGTCGGCCTTCTTGGGCCAAACGGTGCAGGCAAGAGCACATTCATCAAGGCATCACTGGGCCTGCTCACGCCGGAGAATGGTGCGGTATTCGTCGGTGGCTTGGACACCCGAACCCAGAGCCTTCAGATCCGTGACGGCGTCGGCTACATGCCAGAGCACGATTGCCTCGTTGCGTCGATGAATGCGGTTGAACTCGTCTCGTACTTCGGCATGATCTCCGGAATGCTGGCCCGCGATTCCATCCAACGCGGCCATGAGGTCCTCGACTTCGTGGGAATCGGCGAGGAGAGGTACCGGCAGATTAGGTCATATTCAACCGGGATGAAACAGAAGGTCAAGCTAGCGCAGGCAATCGTCCACGACCCTCCTTTGCTCTTTCTCGACGAGCCTACGAGTGGGATGGACCCTAAGGGAAGGGAGGAGATGCTCGAGCTCGTTAGGATGATAGGCTCTTCCGACAAGACCGTGCTCCTGTCATCTCACATACTCCAGGAAGTCGAGAGCGTCTGCGATCACGTCGTCATAATTAGCGACGGAAAGCTCGTTCAGGAAGGCGAGACAAAGGCCCTCATCGCCGGGGAGGAGGGCGTCCAGAGCCTGACCATACGAGGGGACGAGGGAGGTATGACTCGGTTCGTGCGAATTCTCGGCGAAGCGTGCGAGATAGTGGAGGCTAAGGAAGAGGGCGGCAAGCAGATGTCGTTGCTCATCCGTGGGTGCGGGGACGGCAGCCAGATATTCGGTTTGGCCCGCGATAGCGGCGTCCAGATTCGGAGATACCATCCGGAGAGGCTCGACCTCGAGGAGGTGTACCTCCGATCATTCAGAGGAGGTGGAAAGGATGGGAGTTGACCCTATCCGGTACCGCCCCTGGAAGGGCGAGAGAACCGCCCTGAACCTCAGAGTCTACGTGATACTGAAGAGCATCTTCAGGCACGGGCTGAAGTCGATAGGTGTGAAGATCCTGCTGATCCTCTCCTTCCTTTTCGTGTATGCGTTCGGGTTCATGGATGTGATCCTATTCGGCAGTGAGACGCTCGACGCCGAGAAGATGAGTTCTAACTTCAATGCCTTCAACTTGACATTGTTCGCCATGCTTCTTGCCGCAGTCATCACGTCCGACTTGATATCGGAGGACCTGTCGAGCAGGTCGTTCGTGCTCTACTTCTCCAGAGCAATCAAAACAAGGGACTACCTTGTGGGCAAAGCGGGAGGAGCGATTCTGATCATGAGCCTCCTGTGCTTCTTACCGCCAGTTCTTCTGGCCGTCGTGTCGATCCTCACTCAGAGCGGCAGTGACTACTGGTCAAGCATCAAAGTCCTCGGGAGTACGATGGTAGCAGGCGCGCTCGCCGCCGTGTTCTTCGTACCTTACGGTCTCATGCTATCCTCCATCACGAATAGGAGAAGCTACGCGGCCGTAGGCACGTTCATGTCCTTCATGGTTCTGACAATCATCTCCGAGATGTTCGTTGAGATCGATCCCGCATGGAGTGTGATTGGCCCGGCTCGATCGCTGTCGGCCGCCGTCGATTGGATATTCGGCCTTCCAAGCGACATAGATGGGGGAGCCCTCTTCGCCTTCTTGGCGTTGTTCATCATCGTCCCTGCGGTCGTCCTCTACTGGAGGGTACAGAGAAAGGCGGTGGGTAGATGACGATGCAGGAGAGGGAGACTGAGAACGTGATCACCGCGAAATCCCTCAGCAAATGGTACGGCGAGGTCATCGGACTAAACAACTTCAATCTTGAGGTCAAGCCTGGGATAACGGGCATCGTGGGTCCCAACGGATCCGGCAAGAGTAC
>JAEHCN010000123.1 GCA_020696395.1 Thermoplasmata archaeon
AGGTGCAGTCGCAGTCGTATTGGCACTCGCAAGTGCAGTCGCAGATGCCGTCGGATTCGGTCAACGCATCCTCAACACAGCTTCCGTCCTTCAGCTGCAGCTTGTCCTGGGTGACGTCGCCTTTCATGTTGCCCGCGGCTGCCACGGTGGCAACGCTAGCAACCATCAAGGTGGCGCCGAGAATCAATGCAATCCATGCCTTGCCCAGCACCTTCTTCTCCGCTTTCTTCCCAGCGATGCGCTTGGCCAATCCGCTCTCGAATTCCTTCCTCATTTACTTGCCTCCCTCGTGTGAATCCAGCGACGAGCGCCACAGTGACCTGGGCCCCTCGGTCGCCTTCTTCACTATTCCGCTGAAGACGGTTCGTCCGTCCTTGGTACTACTAAAAGGGAGAAGGGGTATGTCATTTGTGGAACAAGTTTCAATCATTAGCACAATCTTCAACACATCCGCCTTTGGGAATTGAAAACGTGTATTCGGACCAGTGCCGATAGACGGAAACCCTATTATCCCGCGAACGCCTTCGAACGGACCGATGGCACTGAAGACGGGGAAGCTCCCACCTGGGTTGCTCGCCAAGAGCATCCGTCACACGGGCGCGCGCGACAGGAGCGTGCTCCTCGGGCCCAGACTCGGAGAGGACGCCGCGATAGTCCGCATCGGGAAGGACCGGTTGCTCGTGCTGAAGACGGACCCCGTCACGTACGCATCGGATATGATCGGGCACTACGCCGTCCACATCAACGCGAACGATGTCGCCACGAGGGGCGCTACGCCCGCGTGGTTCCAGGCCACGATACTACTCCCTGAGGGGTGCGACGAGAAGCTCCCGGAGGAGATCTCGCGCCAGATATCGTCCGCATGCATGGAGCTGGACATCGCTGTGGTGGGTGGCCACACCGAGGTGACGCCCGGTATCTCGGACCCGATAGTCGTCGGGGACATGCACGGCCTGATCGAGAAGCGGAGGCCGGTCCTCACATCGGGAGCGCGCGTGGGAGACACGGTCGTCCTCACGAAAGGGGCTGGCATCGAGGGAACTGCGACGATAGCGAGGATGAAGGCGGCCGCTGTTGAGAAGCATATCGGCCCCGCAGCCACCAAGCGCGCGGCCAGGTTCCTGTTCAGACCGGGCCTTTCGATTATCCCCGAGGCGAAGACTGCTCTCGAGTTCGGGGTGACGGCGATGCACGACCCGACCGAGGGGGGCGTGCTGATGGCAGTGTACGAGATGGCGTCAGCGTCCCGGAGGTCCATCGAACTACGCGCCGACGACGTACCCGTGCTGCCCGAGACGGGCAGGATATGCGAGCTCTTCGGGATCGACCCACTCGGACTGCTCGGTTCAGGTGCTCTACTGGCGACGTTCAGACCGGGCGATGCTGAAGAGTACATCGACACCCTGAAGGATATGCGGATAAAAGCGGCAGCTGTCGGAAGCGTCGTCTCCGGAAGGAACGGATCCAAGATCGTCAGGGGCGGAAGCGTCACGCCTCTGGTTTCTTGCGAGCGCGACGAGCTCCTGAGGATTTCTTAGCTGTGGACTTAGCCGGTTTCTTCTTCGTCGGTTTGGGTGATGGCTCGGGCACTGACTCTCCAGCCTCGAGTGCCCGCAACGCCTTCGAGGAGACCGTCCATACCTTGAGCATACGCTCGCCCAAGGATATGCGCCTCGCCTTCAGCTTGCGCATGTCGGAGCTGAAGGTGCCCTTTGAGAACCCGCCCATGATGATGACCACGCGCTCGCCCTCGGCCGACGCTATCGCGCCTTCGAGCGGCGTCCGCTCGCCCGCCGGGTCAAGGACTATGACGGAGTCGGGCTTGAGGGCCTCGACCAATGTGGCGAGGGGCACCTTCTGGCGCAGTTCGAGCAACGCGTTCTCCCTGGAGGGCACGACATGCTGGTCGAACAGCTGCTCGATCAAGCCGACGAACCGTATGTAGTTGGGAGGAAGCCTCGTCTCCGGTTTGACGGCGACGACGTCGTCGTTCCGCGTGTGGATGAACACACGCAGCCTACCCTCGGCGTTCACGTCGCTGTCCAGGCTGAGAAGAAGGAACATGTGGGCTATGTCCGGACGGCCTCTCCTGTCGCCATCCGGCAGCTTCCCGAAGGCCGGATGATGATGAGACGCGTCGAGCATCATCTTCTCCGGGACCTTGTTCCGTGCGCGCGCGCTGTTGAGAACGCATCGCTCCCCGACGATCCTCGTGGGCACTAGCTCCAGTTCGGCGTCGGCAAGTATGAGGAAGTACTGTCTCACGTCAAGACCTCTTTGAGCAAATCATTGTCCCTCGCGTAGACGACTTCCTGGGCTATCCGTCTGCCGGTCGACAAACCTGGCTCTATCAGGTCGGAATACGGCGAGCCGGATATGAACGGATTGGTGCCAGCCACGATCCTGGACGATATCTCGAACACCTTTATCTCCATCGAGTCAGTAACAATGCATTCGAGGCAGAACGGCCCGAGCATGCCACCGAACAACTCGATAGACTTCTCGACGACCTTCTCGCCCTGGTCCAGAAGCTTCGGCAGGAGCGACTCCCTGAGGACTATCGGGATATTGCCAGTGACCACGAAGGTCGGGCAGATGCCGAGCTTCTTCAGCTCCTCCTGAGCCCCCAACTTGTACATCTCGTCTATGTTCGACTCGTCCCTGCGGTCGACGCTGAGGAACTC
>JAEHCN010000064.1 GCA_020696395.1 Thermoplasmata archaeon
TGATATCCTTCTGCGCCAACGCTCCCTTGCAGGACACCTCGACCTTGCCTGCGGAGCACTGTCCCAGCTGGCTTATCATTGTGCCGAGCTTCTCCGCGAGGGGCATGTAGGGCACCAGCTCGGGGTCGAGCTTGGCCGGCAGGTTGATGGCGTTTCTGATGTCACTGCGCGTGAGATAGGCGATTATCTGCTCGGCTATCTCGTAGCCGACCTCCTCCTGCGCCTCCTTCGTCGTCGCCCCCAGGTGAGGCGTGAGCACTATGTTGGGCAACGATACGAGTTTCGACCCTTTCGGTGGCTCTTCCGTGTACACATCCAGGGCCGCCCCGGCGATGACCTTCTGCGACAGCGCATCGAACAACGCGTCCTCGTTCACCACGCCTCCCCGGGCACAGTTCACGAGCATTGCGCTCTTCTTCATCTTGGACAGCTCACTCCGGCCTATGAGACTCTCAGTCTGCGTGGTCAGGGGTGTGTGGACGGATACGAAATCCGACTCCTGGAGCAGCCGCTCCAGGTTCACGAGGCGCACATGGAGCTTGACGCCCACCTCGGGCGACACGAGCGGGTCGTAGGCGATGACGGTCATGCCAAGGGCTGAGGCGTGCTTCGCCACCTCCGCGCCGACCCTTCCGAGGCCGATTATTCCGAGCGTCTTGCCGGATACCTGCACGCCCTTCAGCTCCTTACGCTTCCACTCGCCCCTCCTCATGGAGGCGTCTGCCTCCGCGATGCGTCTGGCAAGCGCGAACACGAGCCCGATTGTGAGCTCGGCCGTCGAGACGACGTTCCCAGAGGGGGCGTTCATGACGAGGATGCCGCGCTCGGTCGCCGCCGACACGTCGATGTTGTCGATCCCGATCCCCGCGCGGCCTATGACCTTCAGCTTCGACGCTCTTATGACCTTCCCGGTCGCCTTGGTGGCGCTCCTGACTATTAGGACGTCGTATCCCCCGATGACCGAGGAGAGCTCGTCTTCATTCATCCCGGTCTTCACGTCGACCTCGTAGCCTTCGCCCTTCAGCATCTCTACGCCGCTCTTAGATATCTCGTCCGCGACGAGGATCCTCATCTGACTCACCTTCGTACACTCTCAGGCGCCGCACATCGGCGAGACGGGAACAGATGCTACCTAGATATCAATCTGTTGGCATGGATGGCGCTGGCAACGTCCTTATCTGTGCCTTGGACGGACGCCGACGAGCTGGCACGGTCGTCCGGCCCTTTCGACATGCTGTTCCCGGACGCTCGTACCCCGCCCTGTCGGCCCCTATCTCTGGCAATCGCTATATATCAACGGGAATGTTCCGTGTCATGTCTCAATGATATCCAGCAGACGCCGGGCATCGGTTGCGTGCAGTTTGGACGACTCGTTCGAATACGTGGCGGACTGGAAGAACTACGAGAACTTCATGCCGATGTTCCTCAACATCGAGCCCATGAGCCTCGTTCAGTACGGACCCGGCACATCCCTCGCCCTCGTGATATCCCTGGGGAGGCTTGAGGTCAGGACCACTCTGGAAGTCACCGATTTCCAGAAGAACAAGAAGATAACTATCAAGGCGACCAAGGGCGTCGGGCTGCGGGCGACCTGGGAGTTCAAGGACATGGGGAACAAGGTGCTCATAACGCTCGATTTCGACCTCGACCTCCCGGCCGGTCTGGCGTTCCGAGAGGACCAGAAGGAGTCGTTCGAGAAGGAGCTGGACGATTCGGCGGTCCGCAGCTTGGAACTCCTCAAGTGGGTGCTTGAGAGCAAAACCGGTAAGAAGGGTCCCTACTGACCTGCGCCTTCCCCAGGCGGCAGCATGTTGGGTATGCCGTCCTCGATCGGGTAGTCGACGTTGCACTTGGCGCACCTTATCTTCCCTTCGAGGACCTCCTTGTCGTCTTCCTTGGAGACCATCAGCTCCAGCGGGTGGTGCTTGCACACAGGGCAGGCCAGGATGTCCATGAGCTTCTTCTTCATGTCTTAGACCGTCTTCGATAACCGAAACAGGCTATAATTACCCTTCCACCGCCCTGTTCTAGACCCAAGGGTTATAACAGCCGACGTTGATTTCCGACACGCGACCTGATAGGGTGGATGTCGGGTCCGGGTACGATGTAACATGAAGTTGTTGGTCACTGGCAGTTCTGGTCAGCTGGGCTCGTACGTGTGCGAGCTTCTGGCTGACGTGCACGAAGTCTTGGGGATGGATATCAAGCCCGCCGTCGTCCCAGGGCTGAAGTCGCTCGCTGGCGACATCAGGCGTCCTGTGGACGTGCGCGAAGCAGTCTCAAGGGTCGACGCGGTCGTCCACTGTGCCGCCCAGGTCAGCGTCGAACGCTCGCTGAAGGACCCGATATCCGATGCGGATACGAACGTCATCGGCACGCTCAACCTCCTACACGAATGCGCCTCTCGCAAGATCGGACGGTTCGTCTACGTATCTAGCGCTGCGGTGCTGGGAAACCCGAAGTACATCCCGGTCGGCGAGGCTCATCCAACAGACCCGATGAGCAACTACGGGGCGAGCAAGCTCGCGGGGGAGCGGTTCGCCCTCTCATACGCCAGCTCGCACGGGATGGACGTCGTCGCTGTGCGCCCGTTCAACTTCTACTCGTCGAGAGCCGACCCAGAGAGTCCGTATTCGGGCGTGATAACCAAGTTCATCCAGAGGGTGAAGGCGGGCGAGGCGCCTATCATCGAGGGGGACGGCCTGCAGACGAGGGACTTCATCCACACGCGGGACGTGGCGTCCCTCATCGGGCTGCTCCTCGAGAAGGACGATATCTCGGGCGAGGTGTTCAACTGCGGGAGCGGGGTCGCCACGAGCATCCTCGACCTTGCCAAGCTGATCATGTCCGTGGGGTCCCTGGACATCGAGCCCGAGTTCACGGCTCCCAGGAAGGGCGATATCCGGCAAAGCGTGGCTGACATATCAAAGGCGAAGTCCCTGCTTGGTTTCTCGACACAGGTCTCCCTCAGGGACGGCATAGCCGAGATGCTCGCGTGATGTCGCCCAGACAGAGGGAATAGAAGAAGAAAAGGTTTATCGGAAGGGGTTTGTCCGTCAGCTGCTGCGGATACCTCTCAGGCAGGTCATGCAGGCGGAGGCTCTTCTGGCACGATCTGCTCCGGTGCTGGCGCCAATTCCTCCTCCTCCATCGCCTTAGGCGGCGGGAGCTCACTGGGGCCCATCCGGCCTTTCAGGAACGGCACCACTACGAGCAGTATCACCATCACCAGGAGCAGCAGGAGAACCAGCACGTTGAACAGGCTCAGGCCTCCGACGCTCTTGTCCCAGACCGATTGGTCCGACATGATCTCGAAGCTTACGGAGTCCGAGGAGAGCATAAACCAATCGTTCACCGGGTCGATTATGCCAGCGGACATCGTGTACGTCCCGTCGCCAACCGTTTCAGGCACATCGATCTCGAACGTGCCCGTCGGGGAGCTGACCAGCATGTTGTGGTAGATGCTTTCGTAGGACGCGTAGAACATGATCCTGTACACATCGAGATGTGCCGCACCGATGTTCGATATGCTGTATCCGATGACGATTGTCGCCCCCGGTTCGAACGCTCTCGAGGTGAACCCTGCGCTGGACTCTATCCATATCTGGATCTCGTAATCGGCGTACAGCCACGCGGTGGCTGAGTCGCTCACGACATGGCCAAACCCGTCGTCGACCGTGATCCTTACCGTGTACGACCCGGACGGCTCTACGAGAGGCACGACGAAGTCGACCGACCCCTCCATCGCAAAGGGCAGCTCTCCCTCGGCCATCCTGGTATCGTCCTCGTCAGTGATCGTGTAGGATATCGTCGCGTTGGTCATCTCCGTGACCACCTGGTACACGTACTGGATCGTGTCTCCGGCGCGGTAGTCCTCGTCGACCGCGTAGATGACGACATGAGCCATGTGGACCACGATGCTGTCGCTTCCGTCCAGGAAGTAGCCGTCGAGCACAGTGTCAGCTTCGACACGGATTCCGCCAATGTAGTTGACGGGTATGTCGTAGGAGCCTTCGCCGCTGCTTGAGTTGCCCGTGGCCACCATTCCGTAGTCGTCGAAGACCTTGTAGAACACCGAACCCGCGTCTAGCTCCTCGGCGTTCCACACCACCTTGAACGAGAACGTGGCGGTCTGGCCGCTGTAGTAGTAGTCCTTGTCGAAGGTCACGGTCAGCTCGCCTTCCCATTCGACATCGAAGCTGGCCATCCTGACGACTTCGTAGCCGAGCTTGGACACCGTCGCAGTGACGAGGTAAGTGCCCTTCGTCGCGCCAGTGCTGAGATCGAACTCGTACAGGACGATACCAGTGACATCGGTGACAAGTCCGGACGCGCCGTACGCTGATATCACGGTGCCGTTCTTCTCGACCATTATGTCCACCTCGGCTCCTATGAGCCTGTCGTCCCAGCCCCAGCCGTCTCCGATCCACGCCTCCACCTCGACACCCACGGAATCACCGGGGATGTACGGGCCGTCGTCGACGTTGAGGTCGGCGCTGATCGTTCCGATGGTGAACCAGAGCCCACTCTCCGCGCTCCTCTCATCGCTCTCGTTCGCCCAGAATGTCATGTCGATGTTCGAGTAGAGGGCTATGTTGTCGGGTATCGTGAACTCGTACGTTCCGGAGGAACCGGGCATCTCGCCTGTTTCGTAGGTTTCATTGCCGGACTCGTTGAGCCACTGCACGGTGTACGCGATCGTCGCACCTGCGTAGGGCGTTTGTGTCGCCACCTCTTTTACGGCATAGATGACTGTCACGGTGTCCCCCGGCAGCACATAGCGCTGGTTGCTGTCCACGAGGAGCTCGTACTTCTGGATGGATATGGACTCCGTGTACCATATCGCGTCGTCGTCCTGGGCACGCACGTTCATCGTATAATCTCCATCTGGCATGTCAGCGCCGACTTCCCACACGAAGCTGTACCATCCGTCCGCCGTGTCCAGTCTGGTCCAGTTACAGCCCTCGACTTCCTCCGAGGTGTCATTGAGGATTTGTACGTAGAACAATTCCTCCGTGTAGCTCGTCACGATCGTGACCTGCACTTCCTGCCCTGGGTAGTACATCGCCCCTGGCGGAGGGTCCAGTGTCAGCCCTTCGTTCTTCACTTGGATCGGCATACTGGCAACCTCTATCCACGACCAACCGTCGTTGACTTCGACGATAACGTAGTAGACTCCCACTTCGCCGTCGATACCCAGAGAGTGGGTACTGAGTGACTGCGGCGATGGGGTCGCTACCCAGCTTTCAAGAGTTCCATTCTCGGGTTCGTCTGTGGTTTCAAAGAACCGGTCTTCAAAGCCTGGGTCGGCCCCCATTAGACTCACCCTTATGCTCTCCACAGAAAGGTTGCCTTCGTAGTACGTCTCTACAAGCACGTAGACCTCTTCACCGGCGATGAAGACTTCCTGGGGAGTTCCTTCATTGTCCGTCGTTTGCACAGTGCCGGTGTAATACACCGCCGCGTCCGCGTCCTGCGGGACGATGGTGAATACAACGGCCAACATGCCCAGCGCAATCGCTACACATAGAATCTTGCTTTTCATAGGCTTCCCATCCCGGGTCATTATTTACTGGTGTATATATATAAGTTTCGTAAAAATGGCCTGACCACGGGCACGCGTATATATAGCGCGTCACGTGCGCGCGCCGTGCGCACGCGCGCTGGCTAATCTATTTCGCGAGTCGTACAGAAGATCGCCGAGAAGCCGACGCCCGTTGCGGTCGCATGCGTTCCTGTGGCCCGCGCTCGATGGTATCTCATCTACGGCTCCGTGCTGAACGGATGTACCTTCCTCAGCCTCTTGATACTCCCGGGGTGTTTCATCCAGCCGGCGCTGATGGGTCAAGATGCAGGATCGTCCGCCAAGACCCCCAGGATCTCACTGGTGGGGACCCCGGAGAAAGTCTCCTTGGTCCGGAACACCGGTTTGGGGCAATACAGCCCGCGCAATCGAGGGTTTCGGTGGGTCGGGGGAACCTTTCGCCTCGCTCTGGCAAGTCAAGCCTCCTGGAACGAGCCCTGACAGACGACCCAAGTCAGATTAACGACGTTTCTATAATCGTTCTCGTATCTGATAACATTTGTGCCTACCTGTTCAGGCGACGCCCCGTCAGCTCTTCGGCTTCGCCTTGAGCTTCCTGCGTCTTACGCGTTTGACCGGGGCAATGACCTCTTTCTTCTCTTCTTCCGGCGCCTCCTCAGCTACGGGCTCTGCAGGAACGGGCGTCTCAGGGGCCGGCTCCTCCGCTGCCTCCGCGACCGGCTCCACCTTAGGCGTGGGCGCCTCCTCGGGCACGGGTTCCTCCGCAACGGGTTCTGGTATCTCCTCGATCACGGGTATCGGGGTCGGTTCGACGGCCTCGGACTCCGGCTGAGGCTCAGGCGCGGGAGCGGCGGGCGGCTCTTCGACCGCGACGGCCTCCTCTGCGCTCGCGGGCCCTTCCGGAGCCTGCTCCTCAAGATCCTGCTCCCCAATGTCCTTCTCCTCATCGACGAACAGTGACCCACACTCTTCGCACTTGTCGGCTTCGAAGTGTAGCATAGCTGCACAAACAGGGCACATGTAGGTCACGTTCTCAGCGAAGACGTTGCCACACTTCGGGCAGTTTTCCTCCGATTGGCCGACCATCCACGAGCATGTCGGGCACGAGAGCTTCTTAGCCTCCTCCTTGACCTTCTTCGCCTCTATCTCGATTATCTCGGTCAGGAGACCGTCTATGCTCTCCTCGGTGACATTCTCCTCCGCCTTGGCTACGAAGCCGGCGTATTCTATGTTGCACGAGGGACACACCGTGGTGTCGCGCTCGACGGATTCGCCGCAGAACGGACATTCGAACATCGTCTCCCTGCCGAACCGGACGCCACATCTGGGACAGGTGTCTATCTTGCCAGAGACTCTGAATCCGCAGGTGAGGCATCCGAATAACTTCTTGTCGTCTTCCGTCATGTGGGAGAACCGTCCGATGCTGATGCGATCTTCGATGAAGGGCCTAGACCGCAATTTTTGCAAGGGACTCCCCGGACTTATTTCTTTCTGTTTGGGCCGATCTTGCACCGCATCGAATGAATGGGGGTAAGGCGCGTATCGACATCGCGAGGGGAAGTAATATATCGTCTCGAAATGAATCATACCTCCGCCGATCCGGTGCGAGCTGGCAGAGTGCCAGTCCGACGTAAGGGCAGATCATGACCATGACTGGTTGGGCATGTCGAGTGACTGTGAGGTGTGCATGACAGTAGGTTCCGCGAGAGGGGATGGCCTGCTCGGTCATCGTGTCCTAGCTGTGGCCGTGTTCTCGGTGCTGGCCGTCGGGGGGCTATGCTCATGCGGATCCGGACCGGACTCGCCAGAGTCACGCGCGTCCATCTTGCAGGTCGAAGGCGCCCCAGTCGCCATCATATCGACGATGCCAGAGATCACTTGGAACGGCAGCCAGTTACAGCTGATCGGGTCCGAGTCCTACGATGACGATGGTACTATAACGATTTACGCCTGGGAGGTGGAGCACGAGGGCGAGGTTTACCCCCTATCCGGTGAGACGCAGCGCTACAGGTTCTTGACGACCGGACTGTACATGATCACGCTGACCGTGATCGACGACAACGGTAGCGAAGGAATCGACTTCACTGCCTTATACGTCGTCCTGGACTCCGACCTCGACGGCGTTCCTGATTGGTGGGAGATGAAGTTCTTCAGTGGTCTGTCGGCGACTGCGACCGGCGACCCGGACAGCGACACTTATTCCAACCTTGAGGAGTTCGCTCAGGGCACGGACCCGCTCGTCGCCGACCCTGTGAAGGGGTTCATCGAGCAGAATTGGAGATGGGTCCTCTTCGGCGGGACGGCCGCGGTCATAGCCGTGATAGTCGCCTACCCGCTCCTGAAGAAGAAGAGGAAGGACTCCGAGCGGAAGAGGATGGAGCTGGCAATCGAGATCGAGAAGGCCCTCGATGAGGAGTGACCCTCCTCTGGACCGCCGACCCGCGGACTGCTTCTCACAGCGTGATCGTTATCGCCGCAAGGCCGACGATCATGCAGTACGCTCCGAATATCCAGAGCTTTCCGTGGCGTACCGCCTTGAGAAGGTAGTCTATCGACACCAGTCCGACCGCGAAGGCCGACACTGCCCCCACCAAGAGCAGGGCCGCGTCGGCGTCGTACCTCTCGAGCGTCCCCACGCCGTAGGCGAACGCCCCCAGCAGCGCGGGCACCGACAGCAGGAACGCGAACGTGGCGGCCATCTCCCTCTGCAGTCCTCTGGACATGCCTCCGCATATGCTGAACCCGCTCCTCGAGATGCCTGGGATGATTGCAGCGGCCTGGAACACGCCTATCACCAGGGCGTCCACCAGGCGGATGTCCTTCTTCCTCTCCGATGACAGTCTCTCTGCGAGCACGAGCACTGCCGCGTTCACGAGGAGCGCGATACCGACCAGCCTGAGGTCGAATATGTCTTCGATGCCGTCGGAGATGACGAGGCCGAGCACCGCGATGGGGATGGTACCCACGACGATCATGGCCCCGAGAAGCCTCAGCTGGCTCTCCTGCTCGGACCTGCCGCTCCCGGACGCCATGGCCGCGAGTATGCTCCACAGCTCCTTGCGGAAGTAGACGCATACGGCCAGCACCGTCCCCAGATGCAGCATGAGGTCGAAAAGCAGGTTCTCCCCAGCCGGAAGGCCGAACAGCTCCTGCGCGAACACGAGGTGGCCAGAGCTAGACACGGGGAGCCACTCGGTCAATCCCTGGATGATGCCCAGCACGAGCGCTTCCAGGATATCCATGGGAAGCCTGAGATGCTTTGCCGGTAATGAACCTTGTGAGGCCGTTGTTCGGCCAAATCGAATAGTATCGAAACAGATAATGATGAGGAAACGTATTTATCGACTGGAACGGGTTGATTGAGCCCCGGGGCGAGTCGGACGGCAAAGACATCCGTTCCGGGGTCTGTCCGCCGGTCGACTCCGCAAGGTGGTCGCTTGAAGGTAGATCGCATATCACGGTTCATCATACCTATCCTGTCGCTCGCGCTGCTAGTGCCGCTGCTCAACCTCAGCCCGGGCGCGGCCGCCTCGCCCGATCCAGGGCTAGTATTCGTAACTGACCCTCACGGCGCACTCGTCGTCGAGACCTCCGACCCCGTCGCGTTCTGGTCGGTGATGGATCTCGCGGACCGCAAGGGGCTGAGCGTGTCGTTCTCGTGCGAGGAGACGGGCATACTCTCGATCGAGTCAGGAGGCGCGGCGGAGGAGCTAGCGCTCGAGATATCGTCGGTCGACGGCGTCCTATGCGTATCATCCGAGAGCAGGGTCCGGACACTGTTCACGCCGGACGACCCCGGGATAACCTATCAGTGGTCGCTCGACACGGTCGGCGCCTTCGACGCGTGGGACGTGTCGATGGGAACGCACGATGTGGTCGTCGCCGTCCTGGACACCGGCATCGACTGGAACCACCCTGACCTGGCGGCGAACATGTGGACCAACGAGGACGGGTACCACGGATACAACATCGTCGACAACAACTGGTTT
>JAEHCN010000010.1 GCA_020696395.1 Thermoplasmata archaeon
TGACCGCATTGATCGCCGTCGCAATGGTGACAGCCGGGTTCGCGGGCTTGTTCATCGTCGGCAAGACCGCTACCGCGTCAGGCGATTTGATCGTCACTGACGAGGCGACGTATGTGATCAGAGACCTGCAACAGTTCGTCGACGGTGACGTCATCGTCGCGGCGGATGGAACGTTGAAGATCATCGACGGAACCCTGAGCGTGATCAGCAACTACGATATGAGACACACGATCACGGTCAGTACCGACGGAACGCTCATACTTGACCACGGTGTGATCACAACTCACCTGGACCAGCTCAACCCATGGGCAGAGCTCGAGCTCATCATCGAGGACGGGGGAGTACTCATAGCCACGAACGAGTCGTTGCTCCAGTTCCCCGGCTCGATAACGCTTTCGAACGGCGCCGAGGTGACGCTGACTGACACGACGGTCACTTCTCTTCCGCCGGCGATGGTCTCCGCGTATGTGGTCGGGTCGTCCGGCCTCATCACTCTCGACTCGGCCGATGACGGTCCCAGCATCACGGTGACCGACTCGACCCTCAGCCTGTTCGACAGTACGATTGACTCGATGCCAGAGTTCCCGACCGATGCGACGCTCGCGGGCAACCTGACGCTCAACGGGGCCTCGACCATGCTGTCCGTGAACAGCTACATAGGGGTAGACTTCGGGCCGGCGCTCACACAAGCAAGTTGGTATTCCCACAACTGCCTCGTCGTGAACGACGAGTCCCAGGCGTATCTCTACGGGACGCACTTCGAGGAGTACGTGGGAGCGCTCGCAGACAGGGCTCCGGCAGTAGTTGTATCGGGAGTCAGCACATCGCCTGCAGTGCCTTTGGGAGAAGCGTCTCTGGCGAACGTCGACGCGCTCATGTACATTGTTGACGCAACTGAGACTCTTGAGGTCATCAACTGGGATGTCAGTGGCCTACTGGGCACGCTGCCAGTCAGTTCGGCTACAATCGTTGCCACGTATTCCGTCGACCCCGCGTATGACGGCACCAATGCCATCGAATGGCGACCTGACGCAGGCATCTACAGTGATACGACAATCACACCGGACGCCTCCGACGCTCCAGGAACGATGGCCACCTATCGGCTCTCACCGGCAAGCGTTTCAACGGTTGCAGATATCATGACCTTGGATGTCCGGTTCATTCATGATGGCGCTGCCGGCTCCGTGCAATTCGACGCGTTGTGGGTCGTCTTCAGCGTCGGTGGTGGGGCGTACGCCTACCGATGGCTTAACGCCACAGCCGGGGACGAATACGGCGTTCCGATTCCCGACGCAACCATAAGCGCGGTCTTCACCGGAGCGAACGATCTTGAAGGCCAGGAGGCGTTCTACTTCACCCCAGACGGAGTGTCGGCCGCTCCCGTCCCCGAGGTGCTAGCATACATGGGTGAGACCGCTTTGACCTTCAAGACGACAAAGGATGATGGAAGGGCAGTGCTCCCGTATCTGACAGATATCATCGTCAGCGACGGGTCCCTGAACTCGCTGTTCGTCGGCTCATACGCGATTACCGCTAGCGTGGTGGTCGATACCGTAGAATACGATTCGACAGAGAGTTTCTCGTTCCCTGCCTATCCCGCGATGAAGTTGGGCGATCAGCGCTCGTCCATCACGGTTGACGTTGTGGGAGTCTCAGTCCCGAGCCCCGACGACTCGAAGTGGCTAGTGGTGCCTCTTGCGACCGGCGAGAAGATAGTTGTCATCGAGGATATGCTGTACTATCACGCAGGCGACGTGATCGTCGCCTCTGACGGGGAGCTGACATTCCTCGATTCGGAGCTGCAGATCGTCCAAGCGCTTGCGAACGAGAGGACGATATACGTCGATGGTGACGGTGTGCTGAGGTTCGAGAACGCCGTCGTGAACAGTCAGCTACCCTTGAACATCGTCGTTCAGGGCTCTGGCACACTCGAGGTCATCGACTCGGCTCTCACCGGCGTGAGCATCGTGGCAAGGGAAGATGCAACGATCGTCCTCGACAGCTCGACGATGACGGGCGGTGGGATGACCACCTCCTGGGATTCGAGGGCTAGCATAAACGTATACGACTGCGTCCTCAGCGTCGCTCCCGTTCTGTCAGGATCCGCAGTCGGGGGCTTCACCAACACCAGCGTCCCGTCCATAACGGTCGAGGGCGACGCACGGGCGTTGATATTCAGATGGATACACGTGACCGTCCTCGACGGCAACCTGATGCCGCTGCCGGGCGCTCTCGTCTCCGCACGGTTCTACCTGAACCAATCACACTGGACATCCGAGTATTCAGACGTTGGCGGGGTCGCCAGACTGAAGTGCCTCGGCTCGATCATCACCGAGGAGAAACCCACATTCATCGGCAACTACAGAGTCAACGCGACTTACACCGCCTGGACCGGTGCCTCCTACGATTCTGATCAGGAGGAATCGGTCGGTGTCTTGCCGTACTCCGAGCCTCTTGGGAAGAATGCCACGTATGTTACGCTGACCATTCTTTCCGCGCTTCCGGACCTGACCATCGCCGCCAGCGGTTCGGTCACCAGCAATCCGGTCGAGCCGTTGAACGGACAGGAGACGACTATCAGCGCCGAGGTGAGGAACATCGGGGAGGCGGTAGCGTACGACGTGATGGTCAACTTCACGGACAGCAACGACTTCTACATCGATCAGATCGCCTCGGTTATCTACCCGAGCATCGCACCTAACGCCACGGCCCTCGTCAATGCGACGTGGATAGCCGAGCCCCCACTCATGCCTGATTCTCACACGATGATTGCGGAGGTCGATCCCGCCAATACGATAATTGAGATGGATGAGGCGCTAGCTGTGGGCACCGGCGACGTGTTTGTGCAGAACCTGCCGGATGTCCGCGTGATGTCCGCCCCGTCGATCTACACGATTCCATCGGAGCCGGTCGCCTCTGTAGAGTGTACGATTAACGTGATGCTGGCCAACGACGGCGACAAAGATGCCGTCGGCTTCGTCGTGGCATTCTACAACGCCTCTCTCGACCAAGCGGCGCCTGAGAACCTGATCGGCGAGACGATAGTGTCGATCATTGGTTCGGGTGAGGATGGGGTGGTTGCGTCAGTGCCGTGGACACCGACGTATGTCGGCGAGCACACGATCTCCGTGATCGTCAACGAGGACATGGCGATGCCTGAGATTTCGTATGTCAACAACAACGCCTGGACGGTCATCACGGTCTACGACTATCCGGACCTCGAGCTGACGTCGTTCTCGTTCGTAAGTGGCCTGTCGACTGTTGCTGGGGGCGATTCCGTCCTCGTGCGGGCTGTGCTCGTCAACAACGAGCCTGCGCCGGTTGTGAATCCAAAGGTGGCTCTGTATGTCGACTCTACGGACAATGAACCCTATTCCGTGTACGTCTATCCAGGGACATTGTCGAGCGGCTCGGACCCCGTGTTCGTCGACATCATCTACACTGCTCCGATCGTGTCAGATACGGTTCAGTATGATCTCATCATGGTGGCCAACCCATTCGATGACTACACCGAGCAGACTCGCAGCAACAACAGGGTCAACGGCACGCTGACGGTGACAGACGTTCGCTCAGACCTCGTCATCACGTCATCCAGCATCAACGTCACTCGCGAAGGTGCCGTGGTCTTGGGCGAGATGTTCGGCAGAACCGTCAACATAACCATCGCTGTCGAGAATCTCGGCGCACGGTCCGCGGACGGTTTCGAGGTTGTCTTCTCTGTCAGAAACGACGGAGCGACGTTGAATTACACAATCGAAACGCTTGCTGACAGGAGTGTCCCGGCAGGGGAAATCGTCACATTCTCAGCAGACTGGATCATCAACTTCACCTCTCCCGGAGACTACTGGATATGCGTCGATGTAGATGCATCGGACGAAGTCGCCGAGCCGAACGAAGCCAACAACTACGCCGAGATGGTCTTCACTGTTGAGGAACTGGATATCGATGTCGGCGTGTATCCGGACCGGAGCGAGTATACAACTGGATCCAGTATAATTGTGACAGTAGATGTGAGCTACGCCGGTGCTGGCGATCCCGTCGTTGGCGTGCATGTAAGCCTGGCTATGTACAACAGTCAGGAGGAGATCATCACGTCCACGGTAACGCCTCCGGTCGGAGAGCCCCTGTTGATGACTAACAGCGATGGCACGGTCACGCAAACGATAGCAGTGCCGGCGGAAATGTCGAGTGGCAACTACTTAGTAGGCGTCACTATCCAGGGAGTGGACTACTTCACCGATATGCCATTCTCAGTCAGTGGTGAGGTCTCCGGCGAAGGGATACCCTTCATCATCTGGGTGATTGTGATACTTGCCATCGTCGGCGTGGTTATCGGGTTCACGGTCTACACGTATGTCTACGGATTGGGCAAGCTGGTGGAGTGCGGAGAGTGCGGGGCGTTCATACCGGCCGCGAGCAAGCGCTGCCCGAAGTGCGGCGTCGAGTTCGAGGCGGGCACCATGAAGTGTTCCGAGTGCGGTGCTTGGGTTCCATCGGACGCTGGCGATTGTCCGAATTGCGGCGTCAAGTTCGTTGGCGAGCCCGAGGGCGAGGACCTGGACTACCTCGAGCGGATGAAGGCCGAGTATGAGGCGATGGTGTCGGAGTACCGCGAGCTCGCGAAGCCCGAGCTGGGCAAGAAGTTCAGCGACAAGAAGTTCGAGGAGTGGTGGAAGATTCAGCCGAGTTACGTCAGCTTCGACGACTGGCTCGCCAAGGAGGAGGAGAAGCGCAAGGAAGGCCCGATGGCCTGTTCAGTATGCGGCACTCTGAACCCGAGGGAGGCGACCGTGTGTCACAAGTGTGGCACCGTGTTCGCCGCAGCGGAGGATGAGGAGGCGCCTCCTGAGGAAGGCCCGGGGAAGCCGATTGGACCCTCCGAGGAAGGTGCCGAGACACCTCTTCCCGAACCACCGGTTGCGAAGAGACCTCCAGAAGGCGGAGCTGGTGGGGCCGCCGAGACCCCGAAGATGGTCATACGGAGACCGATCGACCGCAAGGTCGTGCCGAAGAAGATCATCCGGACACCCGTCGTGAGTAAGGACGATGAGTCCGACTCTGACGCGAAGTGATGACCATCCATCACCGAGGAAAACCCTTTCCCGTTTCCCTG
The DNA here is from genome assembly GCA_020696395.1 of Thermoplasmata archaeon. Lineage (GTDB taxonomy): Archaea > Thermoplasmatota > Thermoplasmata > UBA10834 > UBA10834 > UBA10834. The sequence continues at coordinate 5,114 of JAEHCN010000010.1, forward strand.
TTTTTCATCGTCTAGTGGGGAGTGAACCGACTCTTTCGTTGGTCCAGGCGACACGATAGAATGCAGGATGGGCGCGGCGCAGCCGCCCGACACAATCACCGTCATGAGTGAGAAGCATGTCAGTCTACGCCGGCGGATTATCCTCCGCCAGCTTCACCCTGACTTCCTTCATGACCTTCTCAGGATCCTTGTAGTAAGCGGAGATGATCGTCGCGACCCTCTTGTGATTGTCTATGCCCGTCTTCTTCATGTACTCGAGGATATCCACGCGCCTCTTGATCTCTCGCTCCATCTCCCTGGGAGCCCAGTTCCTGCCCATCCGGACCTTCTCGTAGACGTAGCTGTGACCGCTGAAGTTGAACGTGTCGTCCGCCGGGTTCCATGTGTACACTGAGTTCGTGATGAGCTCGTCTGTCTCGGGATCGAGTCCGACTATCTCTGTCAGCGACTTTACCCGCCTGGTCATCTTGGTGCCCACCTTTACCTGCGCCTGCATGAGCACTATGTTGAGGGCCGTGACGAGTGCCCTCGGCAGGTTGATGGGGTCGTTCTCCATCCTGTGTACCATCGCCTGAACGTCCTCCGCGTGGAACGTCGAGTAACAGGTCTTGCCCGTCGCCATCGCCTGGAACACGACGTACGCCTCCTTGCCTCTGACCTCTCCGACCATCAGGTACTGCGGCCTCTGCCTCATCGAGGCCGTCAGAAGGTCGAACATGTCTATCTCGCCAGCGGCCTTGCCAGTGATGGCGCTCTTCCCGCCGAACCCATCCCTGGTCAGGCCGGGAACCCAGTTCTCGTGGGGGAGGTTGAGCTCGCGCGTGTCTTCTATCGAGACGATCTTCATCTGTGGCGGTATGAACAGCAGGACAGCGTTGAGCGTGGTCGTCTTGCCGCTCGCAGTGCCCCCGCAAACTAGCATAGACTGGCCGTGTTCTATGGCGATCCACAGGTAGGCCATCATCTCGGTGCTCATGGTCTTGAACTTCAGCAGGTCGAGAGGCGTGAACGGGTTCTCCTTGAACCGTCTGATTGTGAAGGACGAACCTCTCTTGGTCACGTGCTTCCCGAGGGTCGCCTGCAACCTGGACCCGTCGGGGATCGTTGCGTCGAGCAGCGGGCTGGCGACCGATATGTGCTTGCCGCATCTCTGCGCCAGCCACACGACGAACCCGTCGAGCTCCTCCTCCTTCTCGAACTTGAGGGTCGACCGTATCGAGCCATACTTCCGGTGGTAGACGTAGAGCGGGATTCCGACGCCGTCGCAGGAAACATCCTCGACGTTAGCCTCTATCATCATCACATCGATAGCCCTGTATCCGATGAAATCCCTGAGGATGTAGTATATCACCTTCTCCTTGGATATAGGGTGGAGCGTGATATTCAGCCTCGTCATCAGTTCCTCAGTCATCCCACGGAGGTACTTCTCCTTGCTCTCCTCGTCCTCATCTGTCACGCGATCGACCGATGTCACGAGCGCCTCCTTCAATAGCTCGAGGACGTCGTTCTCGTCGGATGTGAGCGTCGGCTCGATGACCTCGTAGATGTACTCATTCGCGATGTTGTCGTACCTTATCCGCACGAACGAGTAGTTCTTCTTGACTGGAATAATCTCGACCTCGTCGATGTTCGTCTCCGAGATCTTCGGGATATCCACGATCTGACTCATGTCCTTCCTGCCCTCGCTCAAGGACACGGTCTTCTTGGCAGGTTTTGGCCTCATCCTGTAGAGCAGTCCGTAGTAGGAGGCGAGCAGTCCTGTCTTGCCTCTGCCTTCTTCCTTCTCTTCCTTCGGCGGCTGCTCGGGCGCCTCGCCCTCATCCTCGACCTTTGGCTGATCAGTTTCGGTCATGTCAATCACGCAAACAACACTCTGAGCGTCAGGAATCCCGCTATCAGCATGATGAAGCTGTGCCTCATGCCTATCGAGAGACTCCCTCTCTGAATGACTCCCGCCAGGAGACCGTCTCCTACGGCGTGCACGATCACGGACAGGAGGAATATGAACCCTATCTCTGGTATGATGGACACCTGGATGTTGACCCCCGGAATCTCGGCCAAACCCTGAGCCTCAGCATTCTCGCTGACAGTCCTTCCCGCCTCCTCCATCTTCGGCAGGAACTGTCCCTGTAGGATGAGTATGGTAGCTATGAACACGAAGAACGAGATGTAAACGACCATGACATAGGTCGACATGGTGACGTTCCTCTCCTCCTCGGTGAGGGTCGTCTCCTTCGCGTCCCGGGACACCATGCTCAGCACGTCCGCGACGTTGCCACCTGCGTCGTTGGCCTTCCTGATAATCGAAACCATCCTGTTCACGAGCGGAGTATTCACCCTTTCGGAGAAGAGCAGCACCGCCTCGGACGCTGGGACCCCCCACTCAATCTGGGCAGCCATCTTCTTGATCTCTGGCGTGAGCCTTCCGTACCTGCCGGACGACGCGACCACGATTGCATCCGCGAGGGTCATGCCGAACCTGCCGGCCTCGGCGACGTCTCTGAGGAAGTCAGGTAGGCGCGTCTCGAGCTCTCGGATGTGCTTCTCCTTGGTGCTCGTGTAGAAACCGTACGGGCCGAAGAACGACAGCATGGCGAATATGACGTAGTCGATCGGGTCTAGCGGCAGGTTCAGGCTCTCGATAGCATCGAGTATCGCCATGATCACGAAGACGCCCATGAGTGAGAGTGATATCGCAAGCACTTTCTTGCTCCGGTCCACACTCTCGCCCTCTCCCAGAGTCTCCTTGACGGCCTTGTCCTTGCCGACGCCTTTCTTGGAACTAGACTCGGCAGCCATCTACATAGCACTCTCCTTGGACATGTTCCAAATGACGAATATGAATCCGAACTGGGAGATTGGAATCATCATCATCACCACAAGGTAGAGCATCATGACCATGAAGTCCGGGTCCCCTCCTCCTACGATGGCCATGATCGCCATGATGAGGACCAGGAAGAGCGGGAAGGCAACGACGACGGTTACGAACGATTCCGCTAGCATTCCGAGCGTCTCCATCTGGGCCTTCATCGCGAGCTTGTTCTCTTTCTGGTACTCCTCCGCCTTCAGCAGGAAGTACGGCTTCAGCTGGCCACCCGATGTAGATGTCGTGATGACTCCCTGGAGGAAATCCTGGAACTTCGCCGATGGCGACCTCCTCGCAGCTATCTTGATGGCCGAGAGGATATCGGATCCGAGCAGCTCCGTATCCCTGGTGATCCACTCGGCCTCAGATGCGATCTCCCCGTACACCTTCTGCCTCGACAGCTCCTTGAATATGACATCGATGTTCACATCGGCCGAGGCCATCGCGGATATGAAGCTCATCGCTGCTGCCAGCCTCTTGTCGATGTCCCTACCTCGTTTCTTGGCCTTGGAGGCGGGTGAGCCTAGTAGCACGAAATAGGTCATCACGGGCAGCAGGACGATCGCGAACACGGCTACCATGATTCTCATGATCATGGAAACGCCCATCAACCCCATCATGACCACGCCCACGCCCACGCCTATGCCAATACCGACGATTACCATGATGATGGTGGACATCATGACGTATGCCAGGTACTCCTCCGAGCGGATCTTCATGTGCGCACTGAGCAGCCCCTCCTCCATTCCTTGGTTGTCGCCCGTCTTCGACGAGGCGTACCCGCCCATTATCTTCCATGACAAGTCCTGGAACGGTGTGAACTTGATGTAATCCGGCAGGGCGCCCTTTGCCATTCTGATGAGGTGGGGCCCCATCTGCTCGCCACGCTGGGCGAGCCTCGTCCTGAGGTATTGTTCCTTCTTGACCTCGACGCTCTTGAAAGGGTCGGTGACTTCAACCAGCTGCAACACCCCCAGGCGGTTCCTCCGAGGTCGGACTGGTGCCCATTTCGCGCCTGACCCTCTCAGCCGTATCCTTCGGGCTCTTGTAATATTCACGGATCAGGTTCCAGATGTCCGTGTGCTCCGTCATGTCCTTTGCGAGCATGTACTTGATGACGTCCACCCGTCTTTGGAACTCGTCCATCAGTTCCTCGTGGGTGAGGTTCTTCATCTCCATGATCTTGTCGAAGAGGAAGCTGTGGCCCTTGAATACGAACTTGTCGCTCGCTTGGTCCCACTCGTATACCGTGTTACTGATCAGCTCGTTGGTTTCCGGTTCGAAACCGACGATCTCTATGACCTGCTTTATCCTTCTCACCATATCCATGCCGACTCTGGCATGTGTCTGGATGAGCACGTTCCTGAGCGCGGTCAGCAAGATCCTGGGGCAGTTGATCGGCGGGTTCTCAAGTCTGTTCACCATGCCCTTCACGGAGTCGGCGTGCATGGTCGAGTAAGTCGTATGGCCGGTGGCCATCGCCTGGAACATCGTGTATGTCTCTTTGCCTCTGACCTCTCCCACTATGATGTAGTTCGGTCTCTGTCTCAGGGCAGCACGCACGAGATCGTACATGTCGATCTCTCCGGCGGCCTTCCCGTCCGCCCCTCGCTCGCCCGTGCCCGACCTCGTCGTACCAGGTATCCAGTTTTCGTGGGGGAGGTTGATCTCACGCGTATCTTCCATTGTCACCACCTTCGCCCCCGAGGGTATGAACAATGCCATGGCGTTCAGTGTAGCCGTCTTTCCGCTGGCCGTTCCGCCGCAGATGATGGCCGACTCGCCATGTTCGACGCTGAGCCACAGATACGCCACCATCTCAGGCGACGCCGTGCCGTACTTGATCATCTCGATAGGCGTGAAGGGCTTCTCCTTGAATCGTCTGATCGTGAATGACGAGCCCCTGGTGGTCACCTCCCTCGCATAAGTCGCCTGGACTCTGTGTCCTTCAGGAGTCGTTCCGTCCAGGATTGGGTTCGACACGGAGAGCTGCTTGCCGCATCGCTGCCCGAGGTTGATCACGAAGGAGTTGAGTTCATCCTCGTCCTCGAATACTATGTTGGACTTGATGGACTCGTGCTTGTTGTGGAACACGAACAGAGGGACTCCGACGCCGTCGCAGGATACGTCCTCGACGTGATGGTCATTTATCAGGCTGTCTATCGGACCGTAGCCGACGAAGTCGCGAGTGATGAAGTGTTTTATCTTGTCCTCTGAGATTGGCTCAAGAGTGATCCCTCGAGTCCTGATGAAGCTGTCCACGCTCCTCTCCAGATATGTTCTCTTCTCCATGACACCGAGCTTCTCCCACTCGTAGTCTAGCGTCTTCGAGAAAGTGTCTTTGATCATGTTGAGCGTCTCCTCCTCGAACTCGTCGAGCACCGGCTCGATGACGCTCAGGAGGTAGTCGCTGTTGGTCTGGTTGTACGTCGTTCGCACATAGGTGAAAGGTTCGGTGACGCCATAGAATCCTATCTCCTGGATCGCCGGGTCCGTGATCGGGGGTATCTCGGTGTATGCCGACCCCCTCCCGTGCTTCCACTGTTTCCTCCTCGCCTCTGCGCCCTTCGCCTCTCTTACCGGGACAGATTTGGATTTGACCTTGACGAGCAAGTTCACGTACCCGCGATAGACCTTCGTGAGAAACGGCTGGCTCGGCTTCGCGATAGTGACGTCCGCCCTTGTCATCGCCTCAGAAGCCTCACTCAACTCGAGTCACCTCATCACGGTCCGAACTCTCCAACGGTTAACTGGACGCTTGCTCTCGTGTGATCGAACACACTCACATTGTATATCGTGACGGTGACGATGTAATAGTCGTTGATCGTGCCTGGGAAGTCATACTTAGTGGGATTCGGCACATCAAAATCGGTTCCGTACACGAGGCCCGTACCTGTCGCGTTCAGCGCCTTACGGAAGTAACTAGTCCATGCATTGCCATGCTTCGTCGCGATCGTGATTGTGATGTCATCCGTCCCTGTGGCGCTCTCGTATTGCATCGTTGACGCGTACAGCAGGTTGGCGTTGACCATCTTCGCACCGGTCCCTCCCACGGTCTTGTTCAGCCCCACCAGGGAGACCTGGGTCATCTGCACCACTATGCTGTCGGTGAAATTGGAGACCGAGAGGCCTATCCCCGATATGATGAACTCGCCATCGGACTGGTTTATGATCACGGCGCCGGCCTCGTAGATCACGGACTGCTCGACATAGTATCTGTTGGGGCAGTATAGTCTCAGCTCCCCACCGGTGTGGCCGTCGTCGTCCTCGAGGTCGTTCGTGTAGCTAGTATTGAACGAAGGCCTCCCAGAGATGGTTTCGGGCGTGAACGATAATATGCCCGAGGTCGGGCCAGCGAAGACCGGGATCCCGGGCGCACTTAGAGTGACAGGGACGACGATCGGGGTGGTCGCCACCAGGCTGTTGGCGAAGTCAGCGATGAGTCCGTCGATGTCAGACTTCAGCGAAACCATCTGCTGGATCGCCTCGGTCATGTGTACGCTCTCGTTGTCGCTCATCCAAGCGGGGACGATCTGACTCGTGAACACTCCCATAAAAGTGAGGAAGACGAGGATCGTCATGATCGTACCGACGGTGGAGGCGACACCATCTTCGTTGTCCCAACGCGGTGATTTCTTGATCGTCATCGATGTGTAGTCTTCACAGTGTGCAGAGTGCAGGGGTGAGAAGTCCATACTACCACCGAAACTAGGGTGCCGAAGCAACCTAATCAGCGTATGGAAGATATTTAAAAGTGTCGTCACTGGTATCGGACGAAATACACCTCGATTCTGGAGTCGTGGCTAGCCCTCCTCGAATCCCTCGTTTCGCCTCTTCGGCAGCCCCCACCGTGACCATGTTTTCCGCGTTCCGATATCGCCCGCGATCGGCCGGTCGCGAAGGTTTAATATGGTGTTTTGCCTAACTGCTCCCCGCCTCGCCAAAGCCGTGGTAACTCAGTTGGGAGAGTGCAAGACTGAAGATCTTGAAGTCGCCGGTTCGAGTCCGGCCCACGGCACCTCCTCGTATAACCCAGTGAGACGAACACGCTGCCTGGCTTCGAAATGGGGCATAGTTTAAATCCGCCGCATGCTGTACGAGCGGCTCGGAGGAGGCATCGGGGTTGCCGATTAAGTCTTTCGAAGTCAATTCTCTGGACGCTAAGAGGTTCACCAAGCTCGGCGAGAGGATCCCTCAACTGAGGGTTGACCAAAACACCGCCATCACCAGCATCACGGCTGCTTCTGACAAGGAGGCACACCTGGAGTTCAGATTCATAATCAACTACGTCGGCGTCGGCGTCATCAAACTCGAGGGAAGGATCGTCTGGGACGGCGACGCCACGCTTCTGGCTTCTCAGTGGTTGGAGAAGAGGGCCCTCCCCAATGAGGTGTTCGGACCGATACTGGCCGCCACTTATGCCAACTGCATGCCCGCCGCCGTCACCGCGGCAAGGGACATCGGACTTCCTCCGCCACTTCCACCGCCGAAGATGCCGCCCACTGGTGCAAAGACGGACATGAAGCCATCCCGCGGGAAGGACCACAAATCGTCCATGGAAGTGGGCTGAGAAACACCGCGATATGCGCAAACCCGTAGTTCTGTCAACGTATGTGGTCCAGCGAGAACGACCCTATATTGACGCCCTGCTTCGTCGCGGAGTATCTTATGAACGCCCTAGATTGAGCATCGGAAATGCCTCTTACCGCCAGGAAAGTGTTCAAGTTCTCCACCTTGAACTCTATCATGCCGTCCATCAGCGACCCGAGCATCTGGATTTCCTGATCCCCGTGGACGCCCTTCTCGATGACGTACATGGACACGGCCCTGTCCCTCTTCCTGCGTCCGGCTATCGGGCTAAGGAACCGGAAGGCGGTGTTGGGGTCAAGGTACGCGATCAGCGTCGAGATGGACCTGAAACCCAGCCGATAGTATTGATGCGTTTCCTTGAACTTTTTGGCCACTTTTTCTATCGCCTTCTGTAAGGATTCGTAGTCCGTCGGAGATTCGATGAAATCGGTGAACTCGTCCTCTGTTTCGTCTCCCATGCTCCTCGAGTAGGAGTCGACGTATCTGACAAGCCCTTTCTTCTCAAATTCTTCGTATCCTGAGAGCACGTACATCATCTCGTCCCTGATCTCCTTCGCTGATTTCTCCGTGATGACCCAGATGGCTGGGATGCCCATCTTGAGACCCTCGGCGATGAAGGCATTGATCAACACCTCCTTGCCTGTGAAAGGCGGCCCGTAAATCAGCACGTTGGTTCCGAATGGCACCCCACCGAGCAGGAGGTCGTCCAGCCTGGCCGTCCCTGTTTTCACCCTCTCCAGCTTTATCTCGGCCATCCTGTCGAGTTCGCGCTTCTCGATCTCATCGTCTATCAGGCCCTGTTCCCGGATGCGGAGCTCCTCCTCCTTGATGTGGAGGTACTTCTCCTTGTTGCGGATCTCCTCCTCTTTGGCCGTGACCTCCGCCTGCAGCTCCTCAAGTCGTTTCTTGAGTGCGATCTCGTCGTGGCTGCCCATCTCGGCCTGCATCCGGCTCGCCTTGCGCAGTTCCTCCTGAAGGAGCCTCTCGCGGTACATCAGGTCCTCCTCGCGGCGTATGACCTCGTCCTCTTTGTATGCTAGCGGTTCCTTCAAGCGGTTCATCTCATCCTCCCGCACCCGCAGCTCCTCTTTTAGCCTCTGGATTTCTTGCTCCCGCAGAGCGAGGTTCCGCTCGACCCTATGTGCCTCTTTGAGCTTATCCATGACTTCCTTGTCGATGCCGGCCGAGTCGCTCCCTGCGGCCTCAATCATCTCATCCTTGTGCTTGAGGTCCAGGTTGGCCTGCGATAGCTTCGCGTCGAGATCCTCAATCCGTTTCTGCATGGCCCGCTCCTTCGCCGCGAGCTCTTCCATCGCCTCTGGGGATGTGGTTTCGGGCTGCGGGGTCGCGTAATCGATTAGCCCGTCGGCAATCGCCACCTCCTTTGTCTTGAGCTGCTGCTCCATGGCGTCCAGCTGAGCTTCGCGCTGTGATATCTCCATTTCCTTGCGCTTCAGCTCTTGGGTCTCAGGTGGCATCTCGGAGATGCCCTTCTCCGCCTTCTCTCTGAGGGAAGAGACGACCTCTTCCAGCTCCTCCACCTTGTGCTGGAGGTTCTCCTTGGCAACCATCTCCTCGGCGAGCTTGTCTGCCAGATTTTCTCCCTGAATCCCGGCCGCCTGCTGTTTCTTGATGAATTTTATCACAGCGATGCAACCTCGCTTGACGTTCTCGAGCTCCTCTTCCAGGAGAGAGGATATGCGTTTCTCCTCTTCCAAGTCGGTCTTCATCTTGGTTATCTCGTCGACAAGGGCCTGGGGGTCGAACTCCCCGGTCTCGATCTGTCTTATCTTCTCGACGAGAACGTCACGCAACTGGGATACCTCGGCCTCCCGCTTCCGCAATTCTCTCCTAGGTACGATCGTCTCTGGCTTGGCGAGTTCGGTGGTCTCCTGAAGCCACGCGTCGATGGACTCCTCCTCTCCCGCTAGCCATTTAACGAGCGACACATCCGGCTTGACCTCAGGTGCTGTTGCGACCTCTGCCTGCGGGGAAGAAGGTGTCTCATCGCCGGAGAGCCAGGCCGACAACCCCTCGTCCTCTCCTTCCAGCCAGCTGGTTAGGCGCCTGTCATCCTCATGAGGCGCCGCGATCTCATCGACGTTGCGGATGATCTTCTTCGCCAGTCCCTCGTTTATGCCCTTGACTTCTGCTAGCTGGACCACGCTGGCATCCTTGATGTCCTTGACGCTCTGGAACCCCGCGTCGAAGAGTATCGCCGCCTTGCCCCTCTTCATGCCAGGGACGGACATCAGTTCATCGAGTCGTCGGTCGTCCGACGCGCTTCCTCCTCCGTCAACCTGGACTGGCTGGTCGGGGTCTGCCGTAAGAGACGCTCCGCATTTCTCGCATTTGTCAGAATCCGCAGAGGAGGGGTGGTTGCACTTGGGACAGGTCAGTCCGTCTGCCTGCGCCTTCTTCTTCTTCTTTGCCATCTGGCCTCTCCTTCATCTCTTCAGCGTCATGCAAGCCGATAACACTAGCATCCCATCGCCCGTGACGGACCTCGGCGCTCGTCGAAGCCCAGCACTCAGCGTGGAAGCACCAAGCTTTGTCGCTGGCCTGAGCGGTCTTAATAGTCTGACTGTGATATATATAATTGCTTCGCAGGATTCTTCACGGTGACACGGACGCCTTTGTGACCTGGAGACCAAAAGAGAGAATAGCGTCGGAGTTCATCTTTGTCCGTTCTCCATGGATGAGAAGTCGAAGAAGGGCGATAAGGAGGACAGGGTCGGCGTCTTCGTGTGCCGTTGCGGTACCAACATAGCCTGTACGGTCGACTGCGAAGCCGTCGCCAAGGACATCCTGGACGTGCCCGGCGTTGTCGTGAGCAAGGATAACCTGTACACTTGTTCCGAACCGGGACAGAACGAGATAGTCGAGGCGGTCAAGGAACACGGCCTGACCAAGGTCGTCATCGCATCCTGTTCGCCCAAGATGCATGAGAGGACATTCCGGAAGACCCTCGAGAGCGCTGGTCTGAACCCGTATCTCCTTGAGGTGGTCAACCTCAGGGAACACTGCTCGTGGGTACATAAGGACAAGGTCGCCGCCACCAGGAAGGCCAAGGACCTGGTAAGGGGCGGAGTCAGGAGGGCGATGGCCCTTGAGCCGCTCCACCCAGGGACGGTCGCGCTGTCAAAGGAGGTACTAGTCATCGGTGGCGGCGTAGCAGGCATATCTGCCTCCCTGCAGCTCGCCAACTCCGGCTATCGAGTCCATCTCGTGGAACGCGAGGCAAGCATCGGCGGGAAGATGGCCCAGCTCAGCAAGACATTCCCCACTCTCGACTGCGCCCCGTGCATCCTCAGCCCAAGGATGGTCGAGGCGGGGGCGCACCCGAACATCCATCTATTGACGCGGAGCGAGGTCGTGTCGGTCGGGGGAGCCCCTGGCAGCTATGAGGTCTCTGTGCGCGTCGCCCCGCGCGGCGTAGATCCCAAGAAGTGTACCGGCTGCGCGAAGTGCGAGAAGGTGTGTCCGGCGAAGGTGCCAGACGAGTTCGAGGAGGGGCTCTACGAGCGGAAGGCCATTCACAAACCCTTCCCGCAGGCGGTTCCCGCGTCGTACGTGGTCGATTTCGAGAGCTGCGAGGACTGCGAGGCTTGCCTGAAGGTGTGCGCCGCGAAGGCGATTGACATGGAGGAGAAGGAGCGGCAAGTGAACCTGAAGGTGGGCGCGGTCATAATGGCAACCGGGTTCGATATGTTCGATGTCGATTCGCTCCACGAATACGATACCTCTCTTCCGGACGTAATCACCGCGACTCAGATGGAACGTATAATGATCAACGAGGCCGGAGCCGGGATGATCCCGAAGCGGAGAGTCGACGGCGCCAGGGTGAAGAAGGTGGCCTTCGTCCTGTGCGCGGGTTCTCGCACCAGGAAGGTCGGGATGCCATACTGCAGCAAGATATGCTGCAACTACGCGACCAAGCAGGCCTTGATACTGAGGAAGACGTTCCCGTACATGCAGGTCTACGTCTACTACATCGACATGCGTACCGCTGGCCGGGGCTTCGAGGAGTTCTACGCCAGGGCCCAGGAGGAGTTCGGGGTCCGATACATCCACGGCAAGGTCTCCTCCATCCAAATTGGAGCCAATGGCATACTCGTCAGGGCGGAGGATGTGCCGTTGGGCGAGGTCGTCGAGAAAGAGTTCGACCTAGTCGTCCTCTGCACCGCTATGATTCCATCCCATGGGACCGCAGAGATCGCCAAGTTGTTGAAGGTGCCTCTCGGAGAAGACGGATTCGTTTCGGAGAAGCACCCTAAACTGGACCCAGTCTCCACTCATCGGACGGGCGTTTTCGCGGCGGGAGCGGTCATAGGTCCGAAGGACGTGAGAGACAGCGTGGTGGACGGTAGAAGCACCGCATCGCATGTGATGGAGTTTCTCGGGACAGGGAAGATGCTCTTGGACCCGGTGAAGGCGCAGGTGGTCGATGCTTCGAGATGCACGAAGTGCATGGCATGTGAGGCCATCTGCCCGGCAAGGGCTATCTCGGTCGACGAGATGCCGGAGATCGACCAGATCGCATGCATCGGCTGCGGAGCATGCGTATCAGAATGCCCGACGAAGGTGTTCGAGTTGGCGCATTACACCGACAGGCAGCTGCGACAGCAGATCGATGGGATCCTGGAGGACGAAGCCGATGATACCAGGATAATCGGGTTCTTCGGTGACGTCCTCGCATATGTCGCAGCGGACTCAGCGGGGACCGCGAGGATGGAGTATCCCGCAAGCATACGTGTGATCAGGGTGCCGTCAGCTGCGAGGACGGGTCGGGGCGAGATTCTGAGAGCGTTCGGGAAGGGTGCGGATGGAGTCGCCCTGTCCGATGAAGAGGATGGAGAGACAGCACACTTGGTCGAGAAACGACTGGAGGCGCTCGGCCCGGAGCTCGACGCCCTGGGCATAGGGAGGGACAGGGTCGTGTTCATACCGATGCTGCTGCCGATATACAAGGTACTCCCAAAGATGATCGAGACGTTCGATAAGAAGGTGGCATCGCTCGGAACGCTCAGCCCCGAGGTCCGGGTTAGGGCCTTGGCCGCCGCGGAGACGCCGTCCGACCCAGTCTTCGGCAAGAAGTAGTCCGCGCGCCCGCGGCCATGTCGCATGCGCGCCATCGCGCGCCATCGCGCGGGTGGCTGGCGCCTTGTGTAAATCTATTTATATTGATATACCACATTAGAATCTATACCGCGTGCCTGGCTCAGGACAAGTGGTTGTTGATGCAGAAGCGAGTTCTGGTGAAGATCAAGAAAGACAAGACGGAGCTGAGCCTACGCGAGGTTCTGGAGAAGATACAGGAGCTCCAGGCGCAGCACCCCGACGAGGATGTGTTCTTCGACGGTGATGATTACGCGATATGCGCCCGCCCGCGAAAAGCCTCCCCGTAGGATTATAATACGCCTACAGCCAATCTGAGGCGTGGTTCTGAGAGATGCCCGGCAGAGTCACAATCGGACTTTACAACTCGTATGACCCTTCGAGGTTCCACGAGTCCCACAGGAGGGCGCTAGCGCGCGCTGGCCCTCTCGCGTTGGCTTTCGACTGCAACCTCGCGACGTTCGGGTTCCCCTTCGACAACGATCTCACTACGCCCGTCGAGATAGCTAAGTGGGTCTCTACGACGACCAGCATCGGCGAGAGCGGGAAGTATCTCATCGACCTTGCTGAGAAGGGTCGCTACTCTAGGTTCGATTTCCCGAACAAGGGCTTCCCTCCTCAGCTAGGCGTCCCTGTCATCACGACTCGCAGACCCGCGGCAGCTAGGCAAGTGAGGGTAGATGAGTTGCGCGCTACACTCTCCTCAGGCCAGTCCGTGCTGTTGGTTTTCGGTCTCGGACCTCATGGCCTGCCGAAGGACGTCTCCCGCATCGGCCAGTGGCATCTCGACATAACTGGACGAGGCCTGTCCCTGGAGACGTGCACAGCCCTTGGAACGGTCGTCGGCTCCCTTCTCGGCAGGTAATCCCATCAGTACTTCACGTACTCGATGCTCAGCGAGGGTACCGTGACCTTGCCTCCTTTGACCGCGCTCCCCACGATCTTGGCCCCCTTTCCCAGGTTCTCCACCGCGTCGGACGCCTGATGATCGGGAACCACCAGCGCGAACCCCATCCCCATGTTGAAGGTCTGATACATCTCCCGATCCGTGACATCGCCCAGTTCCTGCAGGACACCGAACACCGGATTCGGCCCTATAGGTTCGGACACCTCGAACCCGACGCCCTTCTTCAGTCTCAGAAGGTTCCTTAGTCCACCACCGGTGATGTTCGCCATGCCCTTGACCTCGCACTCCTCCATCAGGGCGAGCACCCGCTTAACGTAGATGGCGGTGGGCTCCAGCAGTTCCATGCCTATGGACCTCCTGAGTCCCTTGACCCTGCTCTTCATCTCGAGGCCATTGGCCTCGACAATCCTCCTTGCCAGCGTGAGACCGTTCGAGTGTACACCTGTAGCTCCAAGAGCTATCACCGCATCGCCGGGGCGTATGTTCCTGCCCGTCACGATCCTCTTCTTCTCAACCATGCCGAGGCAGGTGCCTGCGAGGTCGAATCCCTTCACTATCTCCGGCAGAACGGCAACCTCCCCGCCGATGATGGTCATGTTCGACATCTTCGCACCGGCCTCCAGACCCTTCCCGACCTGGGAAGTGATCCTACTGTCGGGTCTGTCGATCGCGATGTAGTCGACGAACGCAATGGGCTCTGCACCGACGCATGCCGTGTCGTTGACGTTCATGGCCACGCAGTCGATGCCTATGGTGTCCCACTTCTGCAGTTCGTCCGCCACCATGAGCTTCGTACCGACGCCGTCCGTGCACAACGTCAGGGCGACATCGCCAAAGTCTATCAAGCCGGTAAAGTGCCCCTCTAGATCCATCGGTTTGCCGAGCCCTTTCCTCCTGAAGGACAGGTTCTTGACGAGCGCGGCTATGCTGTCGGCCTTCCTGTCGATGTCCACCCCCGCTCTGGCATAAGTCATACTCTTCGGCATCTGCGGATCACCTGTCGTCAGATGGTCGATGGTCTATTCTGCCTATACCTTTTGCGCAGGTCTCTCGTCGTTCGCGCTATGGTAACCTCTGGAAACCATAATCTGATTGCCCGTACATCCACAGAGTCGATTCCGTGACGAAGAGCTGGCGTGCCGACAGAAAGAAGGACCAATACTACCGCAAGGCCAAGCGGGAGAACTACAGGAGCCGAGCGGCGTACAAGCTGAAGGAGATTGACTTCAAATTCGACCTGGTTCGCCCCGGGGACAGGGTGGTCGACCTGGGCGCCTCCCCCGGCGGATGGTCTCAGGTCGCTGCCGAGCTCGTCGGAGGCGACGGCGAGGTATACGCACTGGACCTCGCACGCTTCTCGCCGATCGAACGAGTCACCTTCATCCGAGGGGATATTCGGAAGGACTCATCGATAGCTCGCCTCCTCGAACATCTGCCTCACGGAGCCGACGTCGTACTCTCGGACATGGCTCCGAATATCAGTGGCAACTATCCGTACGATCATGCCCGTTCCATCGATCTTTGCGAGCACGCCTTGGCGTTCGCCACACAGGTGCTCAGGGAAGGCGGCAACTTCGTGACGAAGGTGTTCTACGGCGACATGACGAAAGGGTTCGTGTCCATGGTGCGTCGGTCGTTCGGCGAGGTGCACGTCACCCATCCTAAGGCCACTCGCGCGGCCAGCTCTGAGGTCTATGTCGTAGGCATCGGTTTCAACGGGGCTCGGGTCAGTCCCAGAAACGCTTCGTCCGGGCGTAGCTGACCTCGGCCTCGAGAATATCTTTCAGGAACTCGTACTCCTCGAGATGGTATCTCGCGAGGATGCGCCCGGCCGTGTCCGGGCCGACCCCTCTCGCCACGAGCGCCATGACCGCCTTGCGTCCATGAGCCATGACGAGGTTGGCGTTCTTATACAGCTTCTTCAGAAGCTTCGTCTCCTCGTCGCCTGCCGCCCCTTTCCTCAGCAGTGCGAACTCCTTCTTCGCGTACGGTTGTATCGCCGCGAGGAGCACCCCGTCGCACTTCTGGCACCTGATCCTGTCAGGTAGGTTCTCAACGGTCGACCTCCTCTGGATCCTGCAGTTCATGCAGACCATCACGACGTCCTCCGACAGGAGTCGGGTCTTCAGCGCCATGAGCACAGTCCTGTCCGCCCTTCTGGGCTGCATGAGCTCCTGCCGTTTCCCGATTGCCTGCTCTCCGATGGACGACAGAGGACCGACCGTTACTTCGATCCCCCCCGCCTGCATTCTGTGAAGCACCGCGCTGGTCGTCTCGACGTCCATGTTCTCCCAGAGGGTCTTCGCGATGGCCTCCTCGAATATGGGTGTGTGTTCGAAGACCTCCATGAGCTTCGATACGTTGAGCATTCTGTAATCGGCGTCCTTCCTCACTGCCCCAAACTTCTTTGCCACGTGTATGAACTGCCATCTCAGGTACGAGGAGTTCCTGAGGACGATCCTCATGAGCTGCTCAAGCGTGTCAGGGTCGGTCTCTCTCATGACCTTGAGCACATCACCCGCTGAGACTCCCCTCGGCGTCTCAAGGACGATGCTGTACGGCTCGGTCTGGACGCCGACGCTCTCTCCGAATCGTGCCGCGAGCAGAGACGTGATGAGTTTCGCCAGGGTTTCGTTGACCTTCGACCCGAAACAGCAGTTGATGACGATCACGCCGTCACCCTGCTCGATGGTCACCGTCTTGTCCGTTGGGAGCGGAAGGTCGCCCTGCGCTTCGACCCAGGCTCGTATCTCACGCTTCGCGTCGTCGTCTCCCGGGTATACGCCCAGGGTCAGCAGCCGTCTCATCGCCCCTACCTCCTGGGCGATCTCGTATGGGACCGGAATCTCCTCTCCCACCCAGGAGGGCGTGGCGCCTATCTCGTGAACCTCTTCTACCAGGACATCGTCCTCATCGACCTCCACCACTCGCCAGGTCCGCCCGCGCGCGACGAAAGTCGCGTACGGCTCTGCGTACGAAGCCACGAAACTCTCGTCGAGAGTGCCGATGATCGCTCTCGACGAGACTTCCATTATCCTGTAGGTTCTCTCGTCAGGGATCATCGAGATGTTGTCGTAGAAGTAAGTTCTCCCCGTAGTCTTCCTTCTGAAGGACCCCTCATCGTTCCATATCATGTGGAGTTCTGCGAGGAGCCTGAGCGCCTCGTCGAAATCGCTCCTAGGAAGTCGCCTGAAAGGGTATGCGCGCGCTATGGTTTCGAAGGCTTCCTCCTTGTCGACCCTCGGCTCCGTAAGGGTCATCGCGACCAGTTGGTTCGCCAGGACCCCCAGGGGGTTCCCCCTTATGGCGTACTTCTCCAACTCCTCGACCATCGCCCTCCTGGCGATCACGAGGCTCTCGGCCGTTTCGAGGGGACCGGTGCTTATGACCGCTCCAAGCGAGACCGCGTCGTGCCGGTGCCCTGCCCGTCCGACCCGCTGGATCAGCCGGGTGACCTGCCTTGGCGAGTTGAACTGGATCGTGAAATCGGCCGATCCGACATCTATCCCTAGCTCGAGCGACGAGGTGCAGATGAGCGCTCTGAGTTTCTGGGACTTGAACTCGTCCTCCATCTGCACTCTGATCATCTTCGACAGCGAGCCATGGTGCACCCCGACTGCGAAAGAGTCGTCCCAGAGGTGGTACCTGACCCCGAGAGCCTCAGCTGAATCCCTGGTGTTGACGAAGAGGAGAGTCGAGCGGTGCTCGTCGACGAGGCGTCTGCACCGGCTCATGCACGCGAGGTGCTTCGTGTCGGTCTGAAGCCTGTCTGCGAGGCTCCGGTCGCCTTCGTCTCCTACCGGGCTTTCTACGCGGACCCTCATGTCCTTCACCGCCGAGACCCTCAGTGTCGTGACCTCTCTCCCACTGCCGCCAAGGTATCCGCATATCTCCCCGATCGATCCGACCGTTGCGGACAGGCCTATCCTCTGGTACTCCCCCGCAAGATTAGCGAGCCTTTCCAGGGCGACGGACAGCTGAGCCCCCCGTTCGTCCTCGGCGAGCTCATGAATCTCGTCTATGATCACGAATCTGACCTTGGTCAGGTGAGCCCTGAGGTTCCTGCCCGTGAACATTATCTGGAGGGTCTCGGGCGTCGTGATGATGACATCCGGAGGATTCTTGGATTGAGCCGTCCGCTCGGACTGGGGTGTGTCTCCATGGCGCACGCCGATTCTCAGATCGAGGGCTTCGCACAGCTCTCGGAGGCGGTGCCAGAGGTCACGATTCAACGCCCTCAGAGGGGTGACATATACGCATCTGATGCCCCCTCTGTCTCCCTCTGACAGCTTCTGCAGCACCGGGAGCATGGCCGCCTCGGTCTTCCCAATCCCAGTCGGCGCGACCAGCAGGACATTGTCTCCAGAGAGGATCGCCGGCAGAGCCAGGCTCTGAGGCTCTGTCGGCTCGGCTATGCCTCTTCGTGCTAGGCATTTCGTCAGTCTGGGGTCTAGTCCGTCAAAGGCGCTCATCCAACCATTTGCAGACTGCGGTTCCGTATATATCGTTTAGGGCCGACGGGGTCAGAGGCGAGCCGCGCATCTGATGTCCGCTAGGTGGTGTCAGAGGAGGCTTGCCTCGTCAGCTTCTAGCCCTGAGGGAGCGGTCATCTGCACGCGCAACGCTTATATAGAGTAATGTTCCATCTGATGCGTTGCTCGACCGAGTCAGTAGGTCTGTGTTAGACCGATGAACACTGCAGACAACCGATCGAGCACAAAGGGGGAGAGAACAGTGAGAAGAATTCTTGTCTCGCTTGCCCTTGCCGCGCTATTGTTTGCGATGAGCGTCTCGACGACAGGCGTTTCCGTGGCGGGCAAGCAAGCTATACCAGACGACACCGAGGAGAGTGTGGGTCAGAATGAAGAGCCCGTGACCTGGACCATGATGGTCTATGTGGCCGGGGACAACAATCTGGAGTTCCAGGGCGTGTATGACCTGATCGAGATGGAGAGCGTGGGTTCGCAGAACGGAGTCAACATCATCGCTCTTGTAGACACCGAGACGTTGTTCGAGGGTACCCATTGGTACTACGTCGGAGTGGACGAAGAGCATTTCGACTTGGAGTTGGAGGAGACTTACTGCGACTGCGAGGAGATCCTCGGTCCTGAAGGCTGTCATCACGAAGATCTGAACATGGGAGATCCTGCCACGCTTCAGATGTTCGTCGAGGTTTCTGTCGAATTCGCCCCTGCTGACCGGTACATGCTGGTCCTTTGGGACCACGGCGGCGGTTGGTACGGTGTCTGCTGGGACGACAGCTCGATAAGGGTGGAGGATGGAAGGACCGACCGTCTGACAATCCACGAGACCGCTGAGGCCATCAAAGCCGCGGAAGAGTCGGCGGGTATCTACCTCGACATAATCGGGTTCGACGCATGTCTGATGTCCATGATCGAGGCAGCCTATGAGTTCAGGGACCTGGCGGATTACATGATCTCCTCTGTCACCGGCATACCGTTCGACGGCTGGGCGTACGACCTGTTCTTGGACGACCTGGTCGCCAACCCGTCGATGAGCGTGCCCGAGTTGTTGGATTACATCATAGACGGATACGTCGAGTACTACTCGTTCTGCACCGGCAGCGGGCTGGGCGGATGGACAGGTGTCACGCTATCCTCGATAGACCTTTCGACCATCGAGGACCTCGCCGCCGCGGTCGACTCGCTGTCCTACAAGTTGATGGATGGTTTAGCTTCCGGAGAGGTCAGCAGAGGTGACGTGACACATGCGTTCGCCGCGAACACACCAGCGCTTCAGATGTTCGGTGAGCAGTACGCCTTCCCGGACCTCAGCATGGGAGCAGAGGTTCTTGGTGGTATGTACGATAGCCTCTCGACGGATGCTGACACGATAGTCTCCATCGTCGAGCAGTCCGTAAAGTGCGACTGGGTGAGCCAGGTCAGCGGTGGCGCGTTCACGACGACTGGACTTACCATATATCTGCCGTATGCGTACTACTACACCTACGTCGACTACTCGTACGAGACGGCGGAGGAGGCGGAGGCCGCTGGCGAGCTGATATATTACGGCCTCGATTTCGTCATCGACACCAACTGGGACGAGTTCGTCCTCGACTTCTGTCAGGCCTATGTGCCGGTCGAGTGAGCGAGCGAATTGGCAACCCGAGCAGTCCAAACCTCTTATCTCGGGGCCGCTCCGGCCCCGTTTCCCTGGATTTTCTTCTTCCCGTGAGAGAGGGGGAGGTCGCTCCGCCCAAAGATCGGATTGTTCTAAGATTGTACCAAAACGGCTATTTGGCAAGATACCCTGACCGAAGTCAGTGAGGGGGAGACTTCTCTTGAGAGGAAGATATGCGGGAGTGATACTGACCGGGATTATGCTGGTAGCTAGCCTATCTGTGGCGAACACCTTTGTCCTTGGGGGAAACGGACAGAGAAATATGGCGGAGGCGCCTCTTCTGGAACGTGCAGAATGGACCGTCATGGTCTATCTGGACGGTGACAACAACCTCGAATCATTCGGTTTGTCAGATATGGCCGAGATGGAGGTCGTGGGGTCGGTCGACGGTGTGAACGTTGTCGCCTTGGTGGACACTTACACAGCGATTCCCGGAACACACTGGTATGCGATGGACGGTCCGAACGAGTCTCACATCGAACTCGTTGACGGCGTGTACCAATCCCATTGCGATTGCGATTTGATTGCGGGTGGCTGCCCTGATGAGCTGAACATGGGTGACCCCGCCACGCTCACATATTTCGTCGAGACTGCAATGGCAGGCGCTCCGGCCGACCACTACCTGCTCGACTTGTGGGATCACGGCGGAGGCTGGTACGGGCTTTGCACCGACGACACCGGTGATGAGGACGGAGTCCGGGACTCTCTCTCACTGGACGAGACAGCGAACGGGATCGACGCTGCACTTCCGGAAGGCGTCAAGCTCGACATAATCGCGTACGACGCGTGCTTCATGGGGTGCATAGAGGCTGCGTACGAGAACAGGAACGTCGCGGATTATATGGTCGCTGCCATAACGACCGTCCCTGGCGCAGGCTGGGATTATACCATGTTCCTCAACTACGTGCATCTTCTCGACGATAAGGACCCTGGCCTAGTCTGCGAGGCCGCCGTCGATGCCTACATCGACTCGTACGAGATATACTGCGCAGGCGCCGGCATAGGAGGATTCCCGTATGTCAGCTGTTCCAAGATGGTTCTGAGCGATGTAGAGAGGCTGGTCGGCGTCGGCGCCGACGTCGGCGTGGACAAGCTTTCCGACGAAATGCTCAGACTCGTCCAGGATTACTACTACCGGGGCGCTATTGAATCGGCGGAGTCGCAAACTCCCCAGATACAGTTCAAGGGCGAGATATTCCCGTTCGCGGACCTCGGAAACCTTCTGAAGCTCCTGGGGGAGAAGATACCGGAGATCAGCGACCTGACCGAAGGCACATTCGACCTACTGGAAACCGCGGTGCCATACTGTAAGTCGATAACAACGGACTTGGGCTCTGAGGCGTGCATCAACACCTATGGCCTGTCGATATACTTCACTCAGTCGGTGGAAAAGTACAGGGAATACTACGACGACAGAGGGGTAGACTTCGCCTCGGACACCAACTGGAACGAGTTCCTGGACCTGTTCTGCATGGACTGAAGGAGAGAATTGCCGAAAGGGGAATGAGAGGGGGAACCGAGAGCCGGCTTTGCAGGCCCCATGTCGGGGCCCGCCGGGGAGCAGTCCGCGCCAGGACTGTTTTCCCGGCCTTTTCATTGAAACTGCTTTTTAGCCTTATTGCGATTCGGCATCCGATAGGATGTCTACCATCAAGAGTGTGAAGGGTCGGGAGATTCTCGATTCCAGGGGAATCCCGACGGTCGAAGTCGACGTGCTCCTGAGCGATGGCCACCTGGGCCGCGCTTCCGTTCCATCCGGAGCTTCGACGGGGACTAGGGAGGCGCTGGAGCTGCGCGACGGCGACATGGAGAGGTTCCTGGGCAAGGGCGTGGTCAGAGCTGTGGAGAACGTCGACAGGGTGATCGGACCGAAGATATGTGGTATGGACCCTGTCGACCAGAAGAATATAGACTCCTTCATGAGGGACCTGGATGGTACCGAGAACAAATCACGATTGGGAGCGAACGCGATGCTGGGGGTCTCCCTTGCCGTCGCCCGCGCGGCCTCCGAGAGCGAGGGGAAACCACTCTACAGATATCTTGGCGGAGCCAAGGCCGTGACGATGCCCGTCCCTATGATGAATATCCTGAACGGAGGGGCGCACGCGGACAACAACCTGGACTTCCAGGAGTTCATGTTCATCCCGCTGGCCGGAACGTACAGGGAATCGCTCAGGGAGGCTACGCAGGTCTTCCAGACCCTCAAATCCAACCTCAAGTCGAAGGGGCTGAGCACTTCCGTGGGGGACGAGGGTGGGTTCGCTCCGCGGCTCGAATCCCACGATCAGGCACTCGAGCTGATAGTCGAGGCCGCCGAGCAGACGGGACTCAGGCAGAATAGGGATTTCCGGCTCGCGCTCGATGTGGCCGCTAGTGAGTTCCACGACGGTTCTGCCTACGTGCTGCGGAAGAGCACAGGACTGAAGTGTTCGAGCGGCGAGATGACTGACATCTACTCCGAGCTATGCGCCCGATTCCCAATTACCTCAATCGAGGACCCGTTATCGGAGTCCGACTGGAACGGATGGGCTGAGCTGACGACCCGCCTCGGTGGGAAGGTGCAGATAGTGGGAGACGACATATTCGTCACCAATCGGGCCATACTCGAGGAAGGTGTCCGAGAAGGCGTCGCCAACGCCATCCTAATCAAGGTCAACCAGATCGGAACCCTCACTGAAACCCTGGAAACGATGGATTACGCGACAAGGAGTGGCTACAGATGCATCGTATCGCACAGGTCGGGCGAGACCGAGGATACGACGATAAGCGACCTGAGCGTCGGCGCCAACGCAGGCCAGATCAAGACTGGCGCTCCATCCAGGGGTGAAAGGACCTCGAAATACAACAGGCTCTTGAGGATCGAGGAGGAACTTGGCGGCACGGCCGTGTACCCTGGAGGAGACGCACTCGCAATGTGATTCGCCCCTCGAAATGGTCACTTGACGCTTCACGAGCCTATTTAGTGGTCAATTGGCCACTTCCTTTGTTCGATGTTCGACTTAGTCGCGCTATTCCGTCCGAAAATGAACACAATGATGATTTACAGGGCTGCGTATTGGATGAATGCTTCAGAGGAGCGGACCAGCGGCTTCGGACCCGGTCCAGCACACTGCTGGGTGAATCCACGGCGTCCGAAACCCTCTCAGCCGACTTATGGTGGATGACTGTTGGATGTCCGTCTCTTCACAGATACTCGAGGAATTGGTGATAAAATGGGCCTGCAGTGTGGATCGGGTGCCGAGTATGTGGCGTCTGCCGCAGACGGAATCCGTGATTTGTATGGAACGCCTGACCGGAAGGTGGCTCTGGGAGACGTCAGATTGGTGGACACGACCTGTCGGGACGGAGAGCAGATGCCGGGAATCTCCTTCAGGATCGAAGAGAAATTGCAGATGGCACGACTGCTCAGGGACATGGGCGTCGAACAGCTGGAGACATTCGCCACCTACAATGAGAGTGACAGGGAGTGCGCTAGGCAGCTCATGTCGGAATGCAGCGGCATTTCCGTCATGGGCTGGAACCGGCTTGTCAAGAAAGACGTCGAAGACTCGGTAGCCAGCGGCGTAGACGCGGTCTCTGTCTCAACCGACACTTCCGACCTCGCCCTCAAGTACAAGCTGAAGAAATCGAGGGAGGAGCAGCTGTCGGAACTCACTGAATGCGTGGAGTTCGCGAAATCCCACGGCGTCTATGTGTGCTGCAACGCAGGCGATGCCACGAGGACGGACATCGATTATCTCGCTACGTTCGCGAAGACCGGCCTTGAGGCAGGTGCGGACAGGTTCCGGATCTGCGACACGATCGGCATCCTGACTCCGTCCGCGTCCGCAAATCTAATCGAAGCTTTGATGTCCAGAGTCCCGATCGACCTGGAGTTCCATGCACACAACGACTTCGGACTGGCTGTGGCGAACGCCCTTTCAGCATGCGAGGCGGCTGCGGGGTTCAGGGACAGGACTCTTTGGGTCTCCACGACTGTCAACGGGCTCGGCGAACGCGCTGGCAACGTCCCGTTAGAGGTTCTCGTGATGAACCTGAACCATCATTACGGAGTCGACAAGTACGAGACCAGGGGAATACTCTCACTCTGCAAGCATGTCGAGAGTGCCTCTGGCCAGATCATCCCTCTCAACTATCCCGTTGTCGGAGGGAATGCGTTCACGCACAAGTCGGGAATCCACGTCGACGGCATCCTTAAGAACCCCAGACTGTACGAGGCGATGGATCCTGAGAGGATTGGTGCGGAGCGGAGGATATCTCTCGGCAAGCATTCAGGCAAGGCCGCTATCAAGCACAGACTTGAGCAACTTGGCCTTCAGGCCCCATCGGACATGATAGAGACGATTAGGTGCGAGATCAACCGATTCGCCGAAAACCGTAAGTCCGACCTTTCTGATGACGACTTCGCGAAGCTCTACGAAAGGGTCGTCTCAGGCCGCAGAGCAGGAGCGTCGGAGGGTCTCCCCGTACCTGGAACTCTCGGCGGCGTGTGAGACTCACAGACGTTCGCGGAGGGGGTATCGTGGGCAAGACCATCACCGAGAAGGTGTTATGTAAACACTCAGAGACCGATTGTCATGCGGGCGACATAGTCGTGGCTTCGGTCGACTTCTGCATGGCTCAGGACGGCACCAGCAAGCTCATGATCGAGGAGCTCGTAGCCCTCGGCTTCACGACACCCAAGCCGTCGCGAGGAGCGGCGATGGTCCTCGACCACAGTTCTCCGAGTCCCTCTGCGGAGGTTGCTCGGATTCACAGCGCCATCAAGGACTTCTCTGCGAAGCACGCGATCGGGCTGCACGACGTCGGCGAAGGCGTGTGTCATCAGGTGATTCCGGAATCGGGGAAGGTCTTGCCAGGAGATTTGGTGGTCGGGGCGGACTCGCACACTTGCACATACGGCGCCCTGAACGCGTGTTCGACCGGCATGGGCTCTGCAGACGTCGCAGCGGCTGTGCATACCGGCAAGCTATGGTTCAGAGTCCCGGAAGCCCTGAAGGTCGGCATATCCGGCGGCTTCGCGGACAGAGTCGGCGCCAAGGACCTCATACTCAGGTTGGTGGGGGATGTCCGCGCAGATGGCGCGACATACAAGTCGGTGGAGTTCTCCGGGGAGGCGTTGCCGTCCATCGGCATGGACGGCAGGATGACGATATCGAACATGGTCGTCGAGATGGGTGCCAAGTTCGGCCCGTTTCCGTTCGACGCCGTGACTTCTTCCTGGTATGCCTCAATGGGCCTCAGCCCTGCAGCCGGGGTGACCGCTGACGACGACGCATCGTACGTTCGGACCATCGATGTCGATGCCTCTGACTTGGTGCCCAAGGTGGCAAGACCTGATCGGGTGGATAACGTGTGTGACGTCTCGGAATGTGCCGGGACGGACATAGATCAGGTCTTCCTCGGCACATGCACTAACGGCCGTCTTTCGGATTTGGCGGCTGCGGCCGAGATTCTTAAGGGGCGTCGAGTGAAGAAAGGCCTCAGATTGATCGTCGCTCCTGCTTCGAGGAATGTGCTGATGAGGTCGATAGAGGCCGGAATAGCCAGCCAGTTGCTCGCAGCCGGAGCCGTGTTCGTGTCTCCTGGATGTGGCCCATGTGTCGGAACGCACGCAGGTGTGCCGTCCGATGGCGAGAAAGTCCTTTCGACGGCGAA
>JAEHCN010000065.1 GCA_020696395.1 Thermoplasmata archaeon
TGGAGCGTTCCCTTCGAGTCGCACATGATCATGTTCCTCCAATTGTAGCCGGAGGTCTGCATGATACGGGATATCGCGATGTTGGCCGCCCCGGCACCGATGAAGGCCGCCTTCATCTGGGAAGGTTTCTTGCCGACGATCTTCGCAGCGTTCAACGCTCCAGCGGCGACGATCGTGCCCGTCCCCTGCTGGTCGTCATGCCAGACAGGGATCTCGCACTCCTCCCTGAGGCGCTCGAGTATGTAGAAGCACTTCGGCTGGGCGATGTCCTCGAGGTTGATCCCTCCCAGGGAAGGCTGGAGGTACTTGACGGTCTTGATGAACTCCTCGGGGTCCTTGGTGCCAAGGCAGAGCGGGAAGGCGTCCACACCGCCGAGGTACTTGAACAGAAGAGACTTGCCCTCCATGACAGGCAGACCGGCCTCGGGGCCGATGTCCCCAAGGCCCAGGACCCGTGTGCCATCGGATATGACACCGACGGTGTTCCAGCGGTTGGTATGCACGTATGACAGTTCCTTGTCCTTCTTGATCGCCTTGCAGGGCTCCGCCACTCCTGGTGTGTACCATATGGCGAAATCGTTGAAGTCGCGGACTACGCACTTCGGCGTGATCTCGATCTTGCCCTCGTAGAACGGATGATAGATCATCGCCAGCCTGGCGGGTTCGTATGCCTTCTTCAGCATCTGGTCCACTGATGCCTTCGTCGGCGCCTTGGTCTTCGGTTTACCCGCCTTCTTCGCGGGGGTTCTCTTAGCAACCTTCTTCTTCGCAGGTTTGGATTTCTTTGCCATTCGATTCTACTCCTTGTCTCTCGGCGTAAGTCGAAAGTCGTTGCACTTCTATCTAAATCCGAACAGATTCGTAACGGCTTCCTTATGCTTGCGGCCCATGAAACGGGAACAATTCGGCGCATTAATACATTGCCATGTTACCTCTTGCTTTGATGGAGGTTCTGGCCCTCTGCCGACGATTCATATAAACCTGCCCTCTGACATGGAGCCCTAGATGAGAGCGCTTGTGCTCGACTGTTACACGGACGAACCGGCCTGTCTCGGAGTGCCACCCTTCATCTCGCCGTACGTCCGCATGGCGTATGGTGCCCTCCGAGAGGCCGGCGCAGATGTCGGGTACGCCACAATCGACCAGTGGAGGACAGGACGGATCGATCTCACCAAGTTCGACCTGCTCGCCGCAATTCGGCACGTGGCCGTTCCAGGGAAGTACCTTCGTGGCATGCCCGCCAGCGATAGGGAGCTCGCGAAGATAGGAGAAGGCTTCCGAGGCGCCAGCGTGGTGAGCCTTGGCCTTGGTTCCTCCCGAAGAGATACCAAACCGTCCTTGAAGGACGCGTTCCATCGCGTCGCGGAGAAGGACCTCGATGCGGGACTACACGACCTGGTCATCTCTGGCAACTATGAGGATCGTAGGAGGACGACAGAGGAGTGGAACGCCTGGCTCCTGAGAGGGACGGAGGCCTGTGCGGACCATCCCGACCACGGCGGAACCCTGATCGCGGAGGTGCAGATGTCGAGAGGTTGCGTCAGGTACGTCTCCGGCGGCTGTGGGTTCTGTACGGAACCACTTCACGGCGAGATCATCTTCCGCACACCCAAGGATATACTCTCGGAGGCCGAGGCTCTCGGCCGAGTGGGCGTGAGACACCTACGTCTGGGCGCGCAATCGTGCGTGTACACCTATATGGCGAAAGGCGTTGGAGAGACGGAGACGCCGACCCCCTCTCCGGATGTGATGGAGAAGCTGCTCAGAGGCATATCCGAGGTCGTCCGCCCAGCGGTGTTCCATCTGGATAACGCCAACCCAGCGGTGATCGCGGCCCATCCGGACGAGGCCAGAGAGGTCACGAAGGCAATCGCGAAGCACTGCACGGACGGGAACGTGCTGGCCTTCGGACTGGAGAGCGCCGACCCTAGCGTATTCAAGGCGAACAACCTCAACGCGAACCCCGATCAGACCCTAGTGGCCGTCAGGCTCGTGAACGAGGTGGGTGCCGCGAGAGGGGCGGGCGGACTTCCCCGGGTGCTGCCGGGAATCAACTTTCTGGCAGGGTTATCCGGGGAGACGAAAGAGACGTACCATCTGAACATGGATTTCCTCAAGGGCGTCCTCTCTGAGGGACTCCTCCTAAGACGCACGAACATACGCCAGGTGATACCGTCTCGAAAGGAGTCGCCCGGCGTGCGGTCGAGAAAGGAGTTCTCGAAGTTCAAGAGGTGGGTGAGACAGGAGGTGGACCTTCCGATGCTGGAGAGAGTCGTCCCCGATGGGACGGTCCTCGGTTCGGTCTACATCGAGCTAAGGGAGGGTGGTAGGACTTTCGGAAGGCAGGTGGGAACGTATCCGATCCTTGTAGGTCTGCCATATCCTGTCGATGTCGGCAGATGGGTCGATGTCGCGGTCACTGGGAGAGGGCCGAAGAGCGTGATGGGGATAATACAACCCACGCCGGCAAACACGGCATCTCTGGCGATGCTGGAGGCGGTGCCGGGGATAGGGAGGCGAAGAGCCATGACCATCGTGAGGGGCAGACCTTTCCGTACTTCCGATGATCTGTGGAAGATGTTGGGGGAGGACGACTCCCTCGAAGCCGCTAGGAAACACCTAGCGTTGGACGACGCAGAGCGCGGGTAACAGTCAAGTTATAGTATTGACCGCTCGATTCGCATAGCATCTAGCAGGTGGGAGTTTGAACGTCAGGCTGGCTGCGAAGTATCCGTTCAGGAAGGAATCAGCGGATGTCCTGAAGGAATCGGGGGTAACTCTCGACAGACTGATCTCCAGCATAGCGTACCAGAAAGCCCGGTCGCTGGGCAAGCAGCGAGTACTGGAGGCCGTCGAGTACGCCAAGGTCGTCAACCATCCGATGGCCAGTGAGACGGACGCCATGAACGAACTCCTGAGCTATCCCGTCGCCAGGATGCTTGTGTCCTGCCTCGGCGACAAGAAGTTCGTCCACAGGTACGCGGTCGCCGAGGCCAAGCTGGCGAACTCCAGGATGACCGAGGAGGTCGAGCGCAGCAAGGAGCTGGAGGCCAAGAGGATCAGGAAGACTGCGGGAGACGACGGCGTCGCGTTCGTGATCAATCTGGCGGGTGAGCTGGGGCTGCACGTTCACCGGGCAGGCGACTCGCTTGTCGTTGAGTTCGCTGACTACCTGAGGTTCTCGTCGGCCATGAAGAGCAAGTCGTGGAAGCTTGTGAACCAGGATGTCAGAGGAGGCAGGACACGCATTACCGAGGAGAGGATGATACGGCTGGTCGAGCAGATGATAACGGATGGGGTCATCTCCGAGCTGCCACTCCCTGTGAACGATGAAGTCCTGGGTGCCCTTTCAGACGACGTGGACGACATAAGACAGGCGCTGGAGGAGAAGAGGGCGGAGCAGCCGGAGAGGGACTTCGGGACCATCAGCATCGTAAGGTTCCCGCCCTGCATGAAGAAGCTCCTCGAGATGATCCGCGCAGGGGAGAACGTGCCACACACGGGCAGGTTCGCTCTCGTGGCCTTCCTCCACACGTTGGGGATGAATTCGGACGCCATCCTCACGACATTTGCGATGTCGGCCGACTTCGACGAGAGCAAGAGCAGATACCAGATCCAGCACATAACGGGCGAGACATCCGGCACGGAGTACACGCCTCCAGAGTGCGGCACGATGAAAAGCTACGGCATCTGCTTCGACCCCGACGACCTATGCAATCGAGACTGGATGGCACATCCCTTGACATACTATCGCATGAAAGGCAAGAGGCCCGGCAAGAATCGAGGGAAGGTCAAGAAAGGGACTTCCAGATCAGGTGCGCGCGCTGGACGGCGGTGATGTTGCCCGCGATGCCGAAGTACAGCATCATCCAACCGACCAGGGAATAGCCGATCAGGTCCTCCCCGATGCTCACGTTGAGGGACATCAGGACGAATTGCACGATGGGTATGAGTATCAACAGCGCCAGCCGGTCGGCCCTGCCGAGTACGCCTCGATACTCCCTCCTGAGCCCGAGAGCCTGGGCCTGTGTCCCCATGTAACTCGCAAGCATCACGCCGATTATCGCGAACAGGCCGACGAAGACCGAGCAGTGGGCCCCTAGTGCCACACCCGCGAGTATGAACACATCGGCGTACCTGTCGATCACGTGGTCCACGAAGTCGCCCCGCTTGGATTCGCCTCGATTGGACTCAAGCACCTGCAACCGCGCGACCTTACCGTCGAGCGCGTCCAACAGGCCGTTGGCACCGACCATCAACGCGGCGACGAACAGGAATATGGCGGCTTCCAGAGTGAAGAAGAACCCTGCCAGGATCGCAAAGCCCAGAGAGGCCATCGACAGGTGATTCGGATTCATCCTCGACATCCGCTTGGCTGCAGGAGACAGCAGCTTGTCGGCCTCGTCGCGATAGCCGTCTAAAACCAGCCTAAAACCTCCTGGCTCCAGTCAACATCGCCTACAGGATATTTCTCACTTTCTCCGGACAGGATATCCTCCACTGCACGGGCCACGTCGTTGACGCTCATGTCGGTCACATCGATCTCGCACACGACCGGAACGACCTCCAGCGCCTCGATCAGGATAACGTCGACCGACTCCGCCTCGACGTTCTCCATGACCTTCGCCTCGCTCCAGCCCTTGTTCATCAGCCGTTTCTTAAGGATTCTCGGGGAGCATCTGAGGACGATGGCGACATCGACACCGAGCAGATGCGACAGATGGCCTTCGATGAGCGCATCCCCCTCTATGCGGCAGACGGACTCAGCGAGCTTGTCGACATCCACCTCCTTCGTATCCCTGGCCCTGTCGAACCCCGCGACTGCGTCGGCAGCTTCCGCGAGGGCATCCACGGCAAGAACCTGGAAGGACCGCACCAGGGCCGAGACACTGGTCTTTCCCACCCCGGGCGTGCCTGTAAGAGCGACCTTCATCGACGAGGGTTAGCCGGTCCATGGTTTATCAAACTTCAGTGTTCGCTATCGATGCAAGGCCTTCAGAAGATGATGCGAGAACTCCTGCTCGAACAGGTGCCTCATGAGGCGGCCCTCGAAGACCTTCCGCACCGACGCTACCGCCTTCAGATCGTTCGGGAACTCGACTCCGCACTCCACATCCATGAGCAGGAGGAACTCCGCGGGTGCGAGACCGATGCGCCGCGGGCGTGTCGCAGCTTCTGGGCCGACGCACTCCTCATCGATCGCTCCGGCGCTTCCGGCGTCTATCATCCAGACGATCCTCCTCACCATGTTCCACAGGTAGCTCTCCGCCTTGAAGTCGATGACGATGAACTGGCCCGCATCTGAGACATCGATCGAATCGATCGTCCTGATCGGGTCGCGGTCGTCCTTCTTTGAGAAGTCGGAGAAGTCGTGAGCGCCCTCGAAACGTCCCGCGAACGTCCGCATCAACTTCAAGTCCTGGGTGCTCTTTCGCAGATAGTATCGATACCATCTCCGGCGCGCCCATCTTGGGTTGAAATCCTCTGGAACCCGGACCGCTGAGTAGGTCCAGAGGTCCTCCGTCTGTGAGTTAACGGCCGAGCAGAGCGCCTTCAGAGAGAAGTCGGTCGTGAACGACACAACGTTGCATACGGCGCTGACGCCCCTGTCCGTCCTGCTAGAGCTCTGGAGCCGCGCACCCCTCGCGGAACCGATCGCACCGAGGTCTACGAGTGCGTCTATCAGTGCGCCCTCGACCGTCCTCCTCCGGGGCTGTCTCTGATAGCCGTAGAACTTAGAGCCGTCGTAAGCTAGCTTGACCGCAACCCGCGACTCCAGGAACACGGCCAGGACAATCCTACTACAGAGTTAAATATCTGCGGAATCTGTCGTATGGCTGTGCCCCACATAAGGATCGTCCTCGTCGAACCACTGCATGATGGGAACGTCGGAGCAATCGCGAGAGCGATGAAGAACTTCGGCCTGGAGGAGCTACTGCTCGTCAGACCCTGCGCCGTCGGGGAGGAGGCGGTGAAACGGTCGATGCATGCGGGTGATGTGCTCAAGAGCGCACGGACGGTCTTCACCGAGGAGGAGGCGTTGGAAGGGGCGGACTATGTCGTCGCCACCTCAGGGATCGATACCTCCAACGACAAGAAGTTTCCAAGGATATCGATGGTCCCCGAAGCATTCGCGGAGAAAGTGAAGGACTTCGGCGGGACCGTGGCGATCCTGTTCGGAAGGGAGGATTTCGGGCTCGACAACGACCTCGTCAAGAGGTGCGACTTCCTCGTGACGATTCCAGCGAACCCACTGTATCCCATAATGAACATCAGCCATGCGGCCGCCGTGCTGTTCTATGTGCTCCACTCCCGCGACGCTGTGAAGGTCGGTCCGAGAGCGGCGTCCGAGCCGGAGATCGAGAGGCTGCACGAATACTTCTCGAGGCTCCTAGACGTGATCGAATATCCCGAGCACAAGAAGAATAAGACCTGCGTGATGTTCAGACGGCTCATGGCACGGGCGATGCCTTCCACTTGGGAGTACCACACGCTCATGGGCATCCTAGACGGCGCGATAGATGCGGGTGAGCTCGCCGCGGAGAAGGACGGAAGAAAGGAGTGAAGCTCCCTCATAGACCCAGACAAAACCAGATGCACGCAAAGAAAATTGTTGCGCCCCCGGAGAGTTGCTGTGGGGGCGCGTGTTTGCTGTGTTGTTGTTGGGGGGGGAGGAACTAATGGGTCATTCTGATACTCTGGCGAACGGATCCCGTCTCGTCTCGACGAGATCATCCAACTCGTTCCAGGGGGGTGCGCTGTCCCTTGACGGCGCAAATGCATGGTTCGGCAGACAAGGCGGCTTCACGCCAGTCACTATCGCCATCAACTTGATCGTGTCGCACAGGTCGGGGTCGATCCTCGCGCCGAGCTTGATGTGGGCCGCGTCACTGAGCTTCTCGGTCACGCCGTTCAGCACCTCGTACGCCTTCCTGAGGGACAGGGACGGGCCGCCGGTAATGTGGATCATCGCACCAGAGGCGCCCTCGAAATCGATGTCCAGGAGAGGATTCGTGATCGCCTCCATCACGACCTTCCCAGCGTCCTCGTTCTCGGCATAAAGCACGGTGGAGGCGCCGCCCTGGATCATGATGTTGCGGAAGTCGGCGAAGTCGAGGTTGATCATGCTGGTCTGACATATCGTCTCGGTTATGCCCTTCACGACTTCGACGATGAGCTGGTCCATGACCATGAACGCCTGCTCGACGGGCAGTTTAGGGACTATCTCCAGCAGCCTGTTGTTGTCGAGCATGATAGTGGAGTGCGCGTGTTCGCGCAGTTTGGAAACGCCCCTGAAGGCTGTCTTGAAGCGGCTCTTCTCAATGTCGAAAGGAATGGTGACCAGAGCGACGGAGACCGCTCCGTGCTGACGAGCGAGTTCGGCGACCACGGGCGCCGTTCCCGTTCCCGTGCCACCGCCCATGCCAGCAGTGATGAAAACGATATCGTAGGGCTTGACCAGCTCCTCGATCTCGCCGGCGAACTCGTACGCCACCTTCTCGCCCAGCTCGGCGTTCCCGCCGGTTCCGTACCCGCCGGTCGACCGCTCGGCCAGCAGCAGACGCTTGTCCGCCTTGACCTGCGCGAGATGGTATTTGTCCGTGTTCATAGCGATCGTGTCTACGCCCTCGAGACCGACCCCGTTGATCCTATGAACGCTGTTGGACCCGCCTCCCCCGCAGCCGACGACGCAAATCTTCGGCGCGAGATGGGCCTCGAAATCGCGCTCGCTCTCCAGAGCTTCCTGAAGGAGCTTGCTGAGCATCTCAGCCGCTCCTCTTTGAGCGCTCACGCTCATGTGTACACACATGCGTGGCCAACTTACTTCCCATCCTGCGTATGCCCTTGCGACGCCCTCACTTCTCCAATTCCTCGATCGCCTCGACGAGCCTCTTGCGGATGTATTCGCGCACCGCATTCCTGATTGCGTCGTCGACCGATATCGAATCGCCGTCCTGCACGAGCTGCTTCAGGTTCACGACGTTACCTTTCGGGAGTTCGACCGTCACCTTCTCTATGTACTCAGGAGTGAACTCCCCGTCCACGAAACGGTCGATGGCCGCCCTGATGGCATCGGATAGCGTTGAGAATCTCCCTTGGTCAACCAATGCCTGGAGCGCGTTGATTCGTTCGTGCGGCAACCTTATCGTGACTCTCTCCGACTCGACCATCTGGCCGCCCTCCTTTGTCCGACACTTGAGGGCATTTTGTCAGACAATTGTCATTAACGATTAGTCGATATTTATACCTTTCTAGACCTGGGCATTGTTAACTTGAGTATGATGATTCGGGCAAGCTTCGTGTGACGGAGAGCCGACGACATCGGCAGACATCTTCCTGAATCACTATGGCCCGACAGAGTCCTATGACGCATGTCCGCGGTCAGCTCTATTGAGGCGGTGGCGGGGTCTCCTCATCGGCGGGCTTGCCGCTCATGTCCGCTATCTTCCTTCGAAGGCTGAAGAACATGACGGACATCACGACGGCCAAGATCGCGAATACGGCGAGGACCGTCATCAGCAACAGGTTCTGGGACCTCACATCGTCCAGGTCGTCACTCGTGCTTGTTAGCTCTTCCTCGGCGGTGCCCAAGTCGATCTGAGTCGCGTTCAACTCGTCCTTTGTCGCATCGAGCTCGTCCTCAACGGCATCTAGGTCGGCCTGAGTTGTGTTCAACTCGTCCTTTGTCGCATCGAGCTCGTCCTCAACGGCATCTAGGCCGGCCTGAGTTGTGTTCAACTCGTCCTGGAGGTCGACCAGCCCCGCAAGGGCGTCGTCCAACTCCTCCTCGAGCTCATGAACAGGATTGACGTAGGTCACGCTGACCGAGACCGTCGCTGAGTTGTCCGATGCATCGGTCGCGGTCGCTTTCATGACGTTCACGCCTTCGACGAGGGCGATCGTGCAAGAGAAAGAACCGTCGGACTCGACTGCAACCATTATGCCATTGACCTCCAGGTCCACACCAGGTTCCGTCGTCCCCGACACCGCAACGACCAGCACCTCTGTCGTAAGGCCGTCAGAAGGGCTATCAAGAGATAGTGGAGGGGGTGTGGTGTCTGGCGCGACGTATCGGTTCGACCAGATGTTGCTGCGAGTGCCGTCAGATTGCTGCCACACGGCCGTCGCGTTGCCAGAGCCGTCGACCGCCACCTGAGGGTCGTAAGCATGTCCCGCGTCGTCGGTCTCGATCAGCTGCGCTGTACCCCAGCCCGTGCCGACGACGTATCGGTTCGACCAGATGTTGTAGCGAGTGCCGTCAGATTGCTGCCACACGGCTACCGCGTTGCCAGAGCCGTCGACCGCCACCTGAGGGTCGTAAGCATGTCCCGCGTCGTCGGTCTCGATCAGCTGCGCTGTACCCCAGCCCGTGCC
>JAEHCN010000011.1 GCA_020696395.1 Thermoplasmata archaeon
GTCGGGACACTCGCAACTGTGATGCTCATTGCAGGACTCGGGTTCAAGGTGGCCATCGTCCCGTTCCACATGTGGGCCCCCGATGTCTACGAGGGTTCCCCGACCCCGATATCAGGGTTCCTGGCTGCTGCATCCAAGAAGATGGGCTTCGCCGCGCTGTTCAAGATATTCCTCCTGGGTCTGTTCGTCACCAAAACCGACTGGGACGTCGCCGTGGCGGTCATCGCCATCGTAACGATGACTGTCGGCAACCTCATAGCTGTCTCGCAGACGAACATCAAGCGGATGCTGGCATATTCATCCGTCGCTCAGGCAGGATACATCCTGATGGTGCTGCCCATAGGCACGGAGTACGCCCTCGCGGGCGGTCTGTTCCACGTACTCACGCACGCGTTCATGAAGTCCGGAGCGTTCATGGTCGTTTCCGCCATGGGAGTCCGCGGCGTCGGGGAGACGCTGAACGACTTCAAGGGTCTCAGGGCGAGATCGCCGCTCCTCGCGCTTGCGATGACATTGTTCCTGTTGTCCCTGGCCGGGATTCCACCACTCGCAGGGTTCGCAAGCAAGTTCGTACTGTTCTCCTCAGCCGTATCCGCCTCGCTCGACCCAGGCCCGTCCTGGCTGATATGGTTGGCCGTGGCGGGCGTCCTGAACAGCGCGCTGTCACTCTATTACTACGCGCGCGTGATCAAGTACATGTACATGGAGAAGGGCCCGGAAGACCGCATATCCGTGCCGCGGCTCACAGGCGTTGCTATACTGTTCGCGGTAGTGATGACCGTCGTGCTTGGCATATACTTCGACGCGGTCGTCGAGCTGTGCCAACAGGCGGCGGGCGGACTGTTCAATCCTTGAGTCCGGATGTGCCTAGAGAAGAAGCCCTGATGCGATCAAGCCCACTGTGATCAGGATTCCGACGAACATGTGTATCTGGATGGTCATCAGTTGCGCCGGTACCAGTTCTCCGAACTGGCTGTGCTTGCGCAAGACTCTCCTTCCCGCACCCAGAGCCATCGCTCCAGGGATGAGGCTCAGGAGCGCAGGGGTCGGATAGACCTCCGCTATCCACAGGACGATTATCGATGCGAACGCGGCAGACATCAGAGCGATGTACCATATGGCCGCCTTCGATAGCCCCATCCTGACGACCCAGTGGGTCTTCCCGACCCTGCCGTCAGCCTCCATGTCCGGGAACTGGTTTATGAAGAGCACGAGCCCTATCAGGAGGCCGACTGGGACGCCGGCTGCGAACGGAAGCCACGCGAGTTCTCCCGTTTGAACGGCATAGGCACCTCCTACCACCAGCGGGCCAAAGCCGAGGCCGACTGCAATCTCCCCCACTCCTCTGGCAGCGAGGTTGGCTCTGGGGGCGGTGTAGAAGTACCCCAAGGCTATGCCGAGCGCTCCGAGCGGGATTATCAGCAGGGTGACCCAGAATGCCAGAACCAGGCCGATCACGGCACCAACTGCGAAGAAGATAAGCGCGGCCCTGTAGATCTCCTCTGGGCTCAGAGTGCCTTCGACTACGAACGGGCTTCCTCCGTTGAACGGGCTTTTGTTCCTATTGATGCGGTCCGTACCGCTCCTGTAGTCGAAATAGTCGTTGACGACGTTCGTTCCGGCATGAAGGAACAGCACCCCCGTCAGCGTGAGAATGAACAAGAGGGTGTCGAAGGACGAAGTCTCATGCCAAGCGAATACGGCTCCGAGGAGTGTCGGAACTATGGTTGCGGTGAAGAACGGGGGCCTCACCTCCATGAACCAGACCTTCAGCCCTGGTTCTTGCCTTACGGTTTTCGTCTCGCCCATCGGTTCCCTGAGGGCGGGACTCCGATATATACAATTCTCACCTGGCAGAGCGCCGCGTAACCAGAGGTGCCTGGGGTCGTCGTTGAATGGTCATCCAGCACATGGCCAGCAAACCATTAGTGTTAAGTAGATATTGGGTCATATGCGGAATCTGATGAAGCCATCCTCCTGGGATTTTGGCATAGACAGTGAGCTGAAACTCGTCGAGGAAAGGCTTCGAGAGATGGTGGAGTCGGAGGAGAAGATTCTGACGGACGCCTCTCTTCACGTCATAGATTCAGGGGGAAAACGGTTCAGACCGACGGTTGCGATCCTGTCGTACAAGAGCCTTGGAGGTCAGGATCTCGACAAGATCGTGGACATCGCGGCCGGGTTTGAACTGATCCACTCGGCGACTCTCGTGCACGACGACATCAATGACGGCGGCAACACGAGACGGGGCCGGGAGACTGTTTATCTCAAGTACGGCCTTCACAACGCAGTGGTGACCGGGGACTTCCTGTTCGTGAAGGCATTTTCGCTGGGCGGCATGTTTGACAAGGAGGTGGTTAGGATAACCTCCGATGCATGTGCGAAGCTCGCTGAAGGCGAGATAATGCAGAGCCGGCATCGTCACGCGAAGGACCTGAGCATGGACGAATACATCCGGATAATGGAGCGGAAGACGGCAGAGCCGTTGAGAGCCGGAGCGCTCATCGGAGCCTACCTCGCCGGGGGTACGGTGGAGGAGCTTCGTTGCCTCGGTGCGTACGGCCTGAACCTCGGCATCGCGTTCCAGATCATTGACGACATCCTGGATTTCGTGGGTGATGAAGCACGGACTGGGAAGCCGGTCGGAACCGATTTGAGGGAGGGTTATCTCACGCTTCCGTCGCTTATCGCAATGAAGGAGTCAGAGAGTGCCTCGAAGGAACTCGCTGACGTTGTGAGCCAGAACGAGCCATCGCCGGAGGCGACCAAACGATGTGTCGACCTTGTCACGGGATCGGGGGCTATTGAGAAGGCTAGAGCCATGGCTGAGTACTACGGCATGGAAGCCCTGCAATATCTGGGCTGTCTCTCTAACACTCCTTACAGCGAGGCTCTGCGTGACCTGGTTTCGAGGGCGCTTGAAAGGGACTCGTAGGTGTATCCAAAATGAACCATGAGGGTATGAGCACTTCCGAGTGGATAGAGGTTCTTGAGGCGATGGAAGAGGTCGCACCCTACTACGATAGGGTGAATCAGCTTATCACATTGGGCTTGGCGGACAGGTGGAGGGCAGAGGTGGCCAGCAGGGCCGACAAGAACGATGTGGTTCTCGAGCTCGGATCTGGGCCAGGGAGCTTTGCCCGGCACCTTGGGAACCAGACCGTCTATTGCCTGGAACCGTCCGATCGACTGTTGAAAGCATCCCGCGAATCACTCGACGGGGGAAAGATTAGCCTCATAAGGGGAGTCGGGGAGAGTGTTCCACTCACCGATGATTCCGTTGACAAAGTATTCTGCTCGTTCTCCTTCAGGGATTTCAGGAACAGATCCTTTGGCACGAGCGAGATGTTTAGGGTTCTGAGAGAAGGTGGACAGGCCTTAATCGCCGATGTGGCGAAACCACCACCGGGTCCGATGGCGAAGCTCCTGCAGATGCACATGCGTTTCGTCGTTCCCGCCCTAGCGAGAGTTGCGGTCCATCCGGCGGCACGGGCGGCGTGGAAGAATGATCCGTACCGGAAGTTCGTCGATACGTACGAGGCTTTCGGTTTCACCACCGTGTACGAGGACTTATTGCGTAGACAGGGTTTCGTTGATGTCTCGACAGAGTTCCTTACCATGAGAGGTGCGACCTTAACAAGGGGGAATAAACCCTGGAAGTCGACATCCTCGTCGTAGGTGCAGGTCCTGCAGGGAGCACAACGGCTAGATTCTGTGCTGACGGAGAGACCGAAGTCCTCATGATCGACAGACGGAGAGAGATCGGCTATCCTGTCCAATGTGGCGAACTCCTCCCCGCGACGAAGGAGATGTACTCGATCTTCCCGCGGGGGGCTAACCTGGAGGAGCTGTTCGACCTCGACGACTCCATACTCGCTGGTAGTTGTTCGACAGTGGAGTTGATATCACCGGGCGGCAGAGTCTACAGTTCGGATTTCATGTCGCACTCGCTGGACAGGCGGGTCTTCGACAAGCATCTTGTGAGCCTCGCTGTCGAGCACGGCGCGAGGGTTGAGAACGGTGTGTCCCTCACCTCTATCAGAGATGGTGTCGCAAACACGACAATCGGCGAGGTCAAAGCGAAGGTCATCATAGGTGCAGATGGCCCAAATTCGCTTGTAGCGAGGCAGGCAGGCCTTCAGAGACCCTCGGCTAGATACCCTGCGATAACATGCTCGGCTGAGGGCCGGTTCGGTGACGCGGTGAAGATGTTCTTTGGGTCGGTCGCGCCCGGGGGGTATGCGTGGATCATTCCGAAGACCAGTGGAGCAAATATCGGCCTGGGCCTGAACAGCAGGATACACAGGGAACAGCCGAGCGTTGTCCTTAGACGGTTCGTGGACAACCTGGGTTGCAGAGTGACGGACATTGCTCTTGGGTTCGTACCGATGTCGGGGCCCGTCGCCTCAACCGTTCATGGTAATGTGATGCTTGTGGGGGACGCCGCTGGACATACGATGGCTTCGAATGGTGGCGGTATCCCCACCGCGATGATCGCTGGTAGGCTGGCAGGGAGGGTCGCGAGAGAGCACGTAGCGAACGGCGCTCCTTTGTCAACTTACGAGGAGGAATGGCGCCGTGTCATGCTCAAGCCTCTGCGTCGCTCCCTGCGCACTAGGCGGTTCGCCGACCTCTTCTTCCCGAACGACCTCATGCTGGGGTTGGCCATGGGGATATTGGGCAACCGTGGTCTGGACAGGGCCATCCGGTGCAAGCGACTATTCCTCTAGCCGGGACGTTCCTGGAGGATAGACGCTGAAACGCGTCAGGAACTAACTCTTCTTGCGGCTCGTCTTCGTCGAACTGCCGCAGACATCGCATTCCGCGATATCCGAGTCGAACCTCTTGCCGCAACCGACGCAACGAAACTCCCAGTGGAACACCTTTCGAATCTCGTTCTGCTCCAAACCCTTGTACGGCACACCCAGAACCTCAGCGAGGTTCTGGATGGAATAGTCGTCGGTCACGAGCTGGTAGCCGAGGTCGAGCGCAAGTGCGAGGACCTCTTTGTCAGTCGACGACAGTCTTCTTGAATCGCCGGTCTTCTCACTCTCGGCGATAACTCTCGTCAGCGATGCCCTGCTAGGTGACAGCACCTTGACTCTCGTGGCAAGGAGCAGCTCGAGTCGTTCCTTCATACCTTCGCGGTCCAGTTCTCGAACCACCCCCGGAGATATCACTAGTTCGAAATCCGGTGGCATGTCCTTGCCGTAGTATAGTGCCGATGTGTCTAAGACAAGCCCCGTCGTCTGGATCACCTCACTCCATCGTCTTGGCGTCATTGAATCCTGCGTCGACGATTCCGCCGATATCTACTCTTGATTCCTCATCGAGCACCATCTCGAGGGAGGAATGTGTCGAGGGTTTGTCAGGAGCGTATTCGCAGCACGAACCCGTCGAGACGGATATCTCGTATGTGCCGATCTCCTTGGCTACGCGTTCGATCTCCACCTTGTCCATGCCGATCAGGGGTCGAAGCACCGGGACGGATGCTGCCTCCTCCTCCACGAAGATGTTCATGAGCGTCTGGGACGCTACCTGACCGAGCGATTCGCCCGTCACGATGAATGAGGCATCCATGCTATCCGCGAACTTGCTGGCGATCCTCAACATGACTCTTCTGCACAGCACGCATGTCAGGCTGGGTGCGCATTTCTCTTCCAACAAGCTCAGGACTTCTCCATGCCGCACGACCATCTTCTTCATGTCCGTGGCCAAAGCGCGATCCATCTGCTCCATCAGCCTCATGACCTTGTCGCTCTCGCTTGGCCTGCCGGGGAGCGACGCGTCGAAATAGACAGCTACAAGCTCGACCCCCTGCCTCCCGAGCAGGTACCCAGCGACCGGGGAGTCGATCCCTCCAGAAAGAAGCAGAATCCCTTTCAATCTATCACCTATCGTACGCGTAGTAGTGGCGTTTGCCGCAGCTCTCGCAGTCTGGGTTCCTCTTGACTCTGATCTTCTGGAGGTCGCCGTGCCACACGTCGATTATCATGAGCTCCGGCGTGGTTTTCTCCCCAAGCATGACCTTCAGGGCCTCTGTCACCTCAAGGGACGCCACCACGCTCGGAAGAGAGTTCACGATTCCGACTGTGTTGCATGTAGGGAGTTGGCCAGCTGGCGGAAGCGTGGGAAATACACATCTAAGGCACGGTCCCGTTGGGACGATGGAGAATACCATTCCGGAAGTGCCGACGGCCCCGCCATACACCCAAGGGATGCCGAGTTTCACGCAAGCGTCGTTGACGACGAAACGCGTTTGCATGTTGTCCGTGGCGTCGACCACGACGGTCGCACCATCGACCAAGTCCTCGACGTTGTCGACCCCTATATCGGTCATCGTCGAGGTTATCTCGATTTCTGAGTTCACTTGTTTCAACAAACGCTCTGCGGTGGACGCCTTCGGCTCACCGACGTCTTGTTCAGAGAACAGGATCTGCCGCTGAAGGTTGCTCAGTTCCACATTGTCCCTGTCAGCGATGAGGATCCGACCGACGCCTGCTCTTGTCAACAGCGAGGCTGTGTACGTTCCGAGGGCTCCGCAGCCGACGATCACAGCTTTGGCCGCGGATATCTTTGTCTGCCCTCCTTCGCCGATCTCCTTGAGGAGTGTCTGTCTGGAGTATCTCTCTTGGTTCAACAGGAGCTGATACGTGCGCGCCAGTATTAATTCATTTCAGGCTCAGTCAGCCTATCGGATGATGTAGTCCATGTCGAACCGCTCCCTGAAGTTCTTCACGCGCCTCTTGACGTTCTTCCCTTCAGCGGCGTCCATGAAAAGGTCGGCCAGTTCAGGAAGATCCTTCTCCTTAACCCCCATGCGGGTGATTTCGGCCGTGCCTAGTCTTCCTACAGAGTCGATGATGAGATTTGATTTCTCCACCTTTATGGAGAAGTCGTTCATGGAAGACCCGTAGGTCTTCCTAAGCTTCTTCTCGTCGATCAGTAGTTGATGCGATTGCGTGTATCCGAGCTCCTCGAACCTGACTGGGAACCCCCTTTCCGACAGCTCTCGCCCGAGTCTCTTCGAGTTCCTGATGACCTGCTTCGCATATCTGCTGCCGTGTTTCCTCGTCTCCAGGAGCGCCTGTCCCAGTGCGGCGATTCGATTCCAATGGACGTTATCCACTATCCGCCAGGTAAGGTTCTTTTTGATTTCACGATTGACGCTGCGGTCATCGGAGACTATCAGCCCCCCCTGGGGGCCGAAGAAACTCTTATGCGTGGAGCCGTACAAGACATCCGCTCCCTCTTTGAGTGGCTGCTGGAACTCTCCTCCCGTGATGAGGCCGAGCACATGGGAGCCGTCGTACATCAGGGTTGTCCCTGTCTTCTCGCACGCCTCTCGAATCGGCGTCATGTCATATGGGAACGGGATGAATGACGCGCCAAGTATGACCAGCTTCGGTTTCCTCTTTCTTATCATGGCGGCGGCTTTGTCAGTCTGAACGGTGAAAGTGTCGGGGTCGAACGGGAGCGAGCATGCCTTCAATCCGAATATGTCCGGAAGATAGGCCTGCCCGTAGCCGTCGTAGCCTCCGTACTCGACTGGAATCGCACACATGGTGTCTCCCCGCTTCGTAGTCGAGACGATGGCAATCATAGCCGCGATGTGTCCCGATAGCGGTTGGACGCAGGCGTGCTTCGAACGGAAGACCTCACACGCGAGCTCTTCGGCGGACCGCTCGATCTCAGTGGTGATCCTCGTTCCTCGATAGCCGTTCTCGAGGTATTCTCCAGCATACTTCGCGTTGACAGGGAGCGTGTATCGGTGCCCGAAGTCGGAGGAGAGTAGTGCCCTGACCTGTGGGCTGGTGACATTCTCAGACGGAAGCAGGTTGACGGAATCCTCGAGCCTCCACTCCTGCTGCGCCCTCATCTGTTGGATAAAGTAGCCCTTCTTCATGTAGATCCGCTCTGAATCTTATGGATACGAGGTTGAACCGACACGCGTCAGTTGTAGAGGTTGAATTTGCCGTCCTTGCTGACGAAGGTGGAGAACTCATCTTCGTCCTCATCCAAGTCTTCCTCAATGACGACGTTAACCAGTATGTTGACGACCTCTCTCAGCTGCCTGACATCCTCTCGAAGCCGGTCTATTTCTTCCAAGACATCCTTGTCATCCGTCAAAGCACCCCCCCTTTCAAGAGTGACCCATCGCATTGCACGAGTAATAGTCTTTTCCGTGTCAGATCTCGAAGTCCCGATAGTCATCCGCCATCTTCCTCGTCTCAGTGCGCTCGCAACGCTCACAGTAGAGCTTCTCGCCTTTCATGTTCAGAGGCTCACGACATGACGTACACAGCGCTCTGAGCACGCCGAGATGAGGTCCCGAAGTCGTGAGCTGTACAGATGGAAGCGCCTGGATGACTTTCCCGCGGATCAGGTCTCCTGGGCGGATCAGGTCTCCTGCATCCTCAACATACGAGCTGGCGATCTTTGAGACGTGCACCGCAGCGAGATTCTCGCTTGAGACAGCTCTTCGCTTCCCCTCCTGGGATACGATCATGCAGATTACCATTGCAGGCTTGACATCCGTGACGTTCGCGACGACCGTGTCGT
This sequence comes from Thermoplasmata archaeon, assembly GCA_020696395.1. Classification (GTDB taxonomy): domain Archaea; phylum Thermoplasmatota; class Thermoplasmata; order UBA10834; family UBA10834; genus UBA10834. The sequence continues at coordinate 8,563 of JAEHCN010000011.1, forward strand.
CCTCCACGAGGACGATTGGCGGGTTGTCTGGGACAACTTTGACGACCTTCTCGCTTTCGTCCACTTCCAGCCTGCCCCCCGCGCTAGAATACACTCTGCCGTCCTTGTCCTCGTATGTGCCCTCGCCGGCCATGTACTCCTCGGCCTGGGCGACTTCGTCACCTGGCAGAACTCGTTTCACGGTTTTCGGCAGTTGAATCACCTATCTCTGAAATCTGAGCAGAACGACCGAGATGTTCTCGCTGGTCTTCCTGTGGAATTCGAACGCATATGGTATCTCGAATTTATACCTTTTGACCGCCACACAGGTCGCTCCGAGGGACTTGGTCATCTGAGATACGAAATCCATGCCGACTTCGTTGTGAAGGGAATAGACGGTTGGCGAGATGGCGATCGATTTCTCGATGAAAGCGCGGTCTGCGTGTTTCGTCTGTGCCCCGAACGGCGGGTTCTGGACCGTCGTGTGAAATGATCCTTGGTAGTCCGAGACATCTGAGACGATGAACTCTATCTCGAGCGAGAGGTTGCCAGCGTTCTCTGAGGCTACCTCGACAGCGTTCTCATCCACATCCAACCCTACGACTCTGGTGGCCCCGAGCAGCTTGGCCCCAATTGAGAATATGCCGTTACCGCAACCGAGGTCCGCAACATCCCTGCCCTGGATGTCGCCCGAGCTGTACGCCTCCCATAGGACATCTGCTGCGATATGCGCGGGGGTGGGATACTGCTCAAGCCGCGCTGACTGGCTATCGAGTGGCCTCAGCTGTTGCAGGACCGTCTCCAACCGCCTCTTCCTCAGTCCGATTCCACCTGGGGGTCGATTCGACTGCGCTGGCCGATCTAATCCGCCTCGTCAATCATCTTCCATCGTCTCAGCTTATTGACCTCTGAGACATCCCTCCCGTGGATGTCTCTCTCGACATCCGAAAGGTACTCGATCGCCATCAACAGGGATTCTTTCGTCGGCTTATGGATGTTCACCTTGGCTTTCGTGAACTCCCTCTCGGTGAGGTCCATCGCCTTCGCGGTGTCGCCGTACTGCTCGCAGAAATCGTTCACGACCTCGTCCACGGCTTGAGCTAATGACCCGCATTCGCCCTCTGGGGTCGCTTGCCTCCTAGAGAACTCCCCGGAGATCAAGATCTCTCCGATGCGACTGAATGCGGACTCCACATTCTCCCCAGTCCTCGCGCTGCAGAAGAGCACGGGCATCTCTGTCTTCCTCGCAATCTCCTCGAGGTCCTTCATCGCGTCGCATCCGGGTTGAACAAGGTCCGCCTTATTCCCTATGAACAGAACAGGCACGTCGCCCAGGACGTCCCATACCTCTTGAAGCCAGAATTCCTCGGCTGCTCTCACAGTCTCCGGCCTGGTCAGGTCGGAGGCGATCATGGCCCCGTGCGAGCTCTTCATGCTCTGGGTCCGAATCTTCTTGTAGTCCTTCTGCCCGAGGATGTCCCAGAGCATCAACGTGAGATAGACGGTCTTGTCAGGGAGTTTGTACTCTATGTCCTTCTTGCTTACCTTCGTGCCGATTGTAGCGATGTACTTGTCATCGAAGACATCGACGACGAATCTTCTTATGAGCGAGGTCTTGCCCACGCCGGAGTCGCCGATGAGCCCGACCTTCTTGATGTATCGCTTGGATTGTATTATGCTCACTCAGACCACCACGGTGAGAACTTCTTGTGCTGACACGGACATGTCAGCTTCCTGTGGGTGTCGCCGTAGGCCTCTCATCGTCAAGACTCTACATAATTGTTTCCTGAACCGCGTCCAATGCAAAAGCTCAATATCATATGTTCTCAATACCCGGTTCATCAATGGTCCCCCCAAAGCAGAAGTCACGGCTTCCCACTAGGAAGTCCCTTGAGATGTACGCAACCGCATACATCGGCGCCTTTCTGAACGCTGTCGAGAGGGAGAAGCCAGAGCATGTGCCCCCACTCGCCAGAAACAGTCCTTATGAGATCGAGGTCTGCCTTCTTCCGAACAGGTGCTTCGTCATGCTGTTCGAGCGTGCGGACGTGCAGAAGACGGTCGTCAAGGAGGCCGATTGGGCGTACGTGGAGAAGAGGGTGATGTCCGACGTCGATCACATGGTCATCGTGTACTCGCATGAGAGCCCGACTGTCGCTGACGCCATCGCAAGGGGGAAGAAGGACGCCGTGAGAGGCATTCGCTCCCTCGAGGACTCCAACCTCGCTAAGGCCGTCTCGGAACTTGAGAGGATATTGGGAGAACTGACCGGTATCGAGAAAGGCAACAAAAGCCTTCTTAAGCTAGCCGAGCTGGAGATGTCCCGGCTGCAGCCGATTAAGGATATCGTCATGAATTCGGGGCCAACGGTCGACATGCTCGCTATGATCGATTCACTGAGAAACTATCCAACAGAACCCGTGGAAGTATCCATCGATGTCAACGAGACGGAGCTCCTGGAGAATATATGCAGGGACCTGGGAGATCTCTCGGACGTCATAAGACGCGTCGAGGCTCAGGATTCGGTCTTGGCAGCGCTCGAGAAATCCATGAACAAGACGTTGAGCGAGTTCCAGCGGATGATAGACGAGCGGATGAATCAGGGTCTCGCTGTGTTGCTTTCGTCTTCTGACAGGAAGATCGACAAGGGACTTGCCATCATTCAGGGCCACGCGGAGGAGGATTCAGACGGCCCGATAACCGACCTCGGCGCTCTGGACGAAAGGATCAAGCTGCTGGAGTCCAGTCTACAGGGTATGCAATCCAAACGCGGGAATGTCTCAAAGGAGCTTGTCCTGGCTGTCGCTGAGGTCCGAGACGGCCTTGAACGGCTTAATGCGAGAATCTCAAAATTGGAGCAGAGGATCGGCGTTACTCAACCGCAGCCAGTGCGCAGGCTTGCGAGCAGAAATAGAGACTAGGATTGAGCGGACCCGGTCGGAGTAGGCTCCACATATGGCCCCCGACGATGTGGGTCCGATCCTGTGCCGATTTATCTCTCCGCGATAGGATCAACTGATTCTTGATTTGTGGATTGTGTCGACAACTCACCGGATGCTGTGGTTCCCCCAGATTCCTTCCGAGAAGTGGTTATTGTTTAGGAGGCCCAGCTGGGTTCGAGTTGGGCGTACCGACCATATCTCAATCTAGACGGATTGAGATTCCCGACAAGGGCTTCCGTAACTGTCGGACTTGGGAGAATGCGTTTTCCGGATTTCGAAATGACAATGCTCGTGCACGGGTTTCCGTGCTTGCCAAGTCAGGGATGCCACAATTATTATAATGGCCTATGCGACTGAACGGCAGCAACGTAACGGCTCGTCTGCGGGAGATTCCCAATGAACAGAAGGACAGCTTTCAGCAAGTTCCCCGAGATCAGGACAAAGCGCTTGTATCTCCGGAAGCCAACGATGAAGGATGCCGAATGGTATTTTGAACACTTCTCGAGTCCCGAGGTTGTCTGGGGAGGGGGAGAACCGGCTCCGAGGGACATCGGGGCTGCCCGGGAAGAGCTCAGGAAGTACATGGTCGACTTGTACCGGGAGAGGCTAGGGTTCCGATGGATCATAACGCTCAAGAGGGATGGCCGGCCCATCGGTTCGCTGGGCTATTATAAGTGGGCCCCTTCCGCGGGTTATCAAGCAGAGATGGGCTATGACCTGACAAAAGAGCACTGGGGCAAGGGTATAATGACCGAGGCGATGAACGCTGTTATCGACTTCGGCTTCGAGAAGATGGATCTGAACAGGGTAGAGGTTTTCATCATGCCTCGGAACAAGCGTTCAATCAAGATGATCAAGAATCTCGGGTTCAAGAGAGAGGGGTTGATCAGGCAACACTATTTTGACGAGTTCGGTAACTTCGCCGACGATGTCCTCTTCTCGATGTTGAGAAGCGACTGGAAAGAGAAGAGACGATTCTGAGGGGTTCGACCCTTGCTGGGGGACACACGGCCTCCTTCTCGCACATACAGAGCATAAACGATACCACTGATGACCCAGTTGTTCACCAGTGTTTTGTGCCAAAGCCTGTAGGGCACTTTCGCCCCGTATTGCCACCCTCCAGCTCCTCAGGGGCTCGAATCCCCTTCGGTTTGAACCCCCTGATGGGTGAGCGGGAGACAAGGATGAAAGGGATTTGTGGCATTCTCCCAGAATTCCTATTCCTGCTGACCGAAAAAGAGCCAGGAAGAAGGAAGTGGGCCCAATCTGGCCCACTTCTCACTTGCTGGCCGAATCTCAATCAGCCCCGGTTGAAGATTCTTGGTTCAATGGCCTAACCGGAATTGGCTTCCATACATTCCGGACTAGGGAGAATGCGGGGTCTTTTCGGATTCGTCCATAGCACTCATCTGTTGTACTGGTGCTTCTGTGGTCCGTCAGCTGTAACGGAAAATCCAAAGTATTATCCTACTCTATTCGATTCTGGATTTAGGGGGGTTCACAATGGCGGAAGAGAAGAAATTGTCGAAAGGCGAGGTGAAGATGACGATCGCGACAGCCTTGGCAGCTGCCTTCGGGTTCGTGATCGCCCTTCTGTGGAAAGACGTGGTCACAGGTGGATTAAAGGTCGCTGGCATCGACACGACCTTCGCTGAAATCGACCTGGCCGGTTGGCTTGTGTACATGGTCCTCGCGGTCGTGTTGACAGTGGCCATGGTCGTCCTGATCATCGTCGTCGGCCGCTGGGGAAGCAAGTAGATACGCCCACGGCACATCTCGGTGAAAGAGGTTAGGCTGGCGACAGTCAGCAAAGCCCTGAGACATTCGAGTACGACGGAGAGATTATCCAGTTGTACGGCGAGACGGCGGAGTTCACCTTCGATATCCAAGGTGAGTACACGATCAACCTCACAGGATTAGCCATTTCTGAGAAAAGGCCATAGAGGCGGAAGAAAAGGAAAGGGGTTTGGGGGCATTCTTCCTGAATTTCAATTCCTGCTGATTGAAGAAGAGCCAGTAGAGCTGGAGTGGGCCCAACCGGATTCGAACCGGTGATTTGCGCTGTGTGAGAGCGCTGTCATAACCGCTAGACCATGGGCCCTTGACAGCGATGAATGTGGCAGTTGGCTTAATATTCTTTTGCAGAGCAAGCGGAGCGAGCCCACCCTTTTATCCCGAATACACCATTCACGACGTGAGACGCATGCTTGTGAAGACGCCCGATGGCGCTCAGGACGTCAGGGCCATCTGGATGGAGGACGGTGTTGTCAAGGCGGTCAATCAGCGCGCCCTCCCCCATCGCTTTGAGATTGTTGAGATGGACAACTCTGAAGATGTTGCCGAGGCGATATCCGACATGACTGTCAGGGGCGCTCCCTCAATCGGAGCTGCCGCGGCATACGGAATCGCTCTTGCAGCCACAAGAGGCGAGGATTTGGAGGAAGCAGCCAAGAGAATGAGAGCCACTCGCCCGACTGCCCATGACCTCTTCTACGCCGTGAACCTCATGCTTTCTGAAAGGAAACGCCTTCCAGGAGCCGCGGACGAGTATTCCGATTCGATAGTGGCCAGATGCAGATCGATCGGCGAGCATGGTTTGGATTTGATCCCTGACGGGAGCAGAATATTGACCCACTGTAACGCGGGCGCACTTGCGACGGTCGATTTTGGAACGGCCCTGGCACCGATGAGGATGGCTCATCGGGCAGGGAAGAAGTTCTTCGTGTACGTGGATGAGACGCGCCCACGGTTGCAGGGTGCCAAGCTGACTGCATGGGAACTGTTGAACGAGGGGATCGACCACGCAATTATCGCAGACAATGCCTCTGGGCACTATATTAGGTCCGATGTCGATGTCGTGATAGTCGGAGCCGACAGAATAGCCGCCAATGGCGATTTCGCGAACAAGATAGGGACTTACGCGAGGGCTGTCCTGGCCGGAGAGAACAAAGTCCCCTTCTATGTGGCAGCCCCGATCAGTACGTTCGATCCGTCACTCCGCGACGGAGACGGTATAGTCATCGAGCAAAGGTCGCCTGACGAAGTGCTAATAATGGATGGGATCAGGGTCGCGCCTCAGGGTTCCGACGCCCTTAACCCCGCCTTCGACGTGACTCCTGGTAGATATGTCACTGGGTTCATAACGGAGGCTGGGCTTCTGAAGCCAGATGGGCTATCGAAACTGCTTGAGACTCAGTAACCAGGCCCGGCAGGCTTTTTACCCAAGTTTCAGATATGGGCCGAGATGATACTGGTCACGAAGTGGTTCGGCAGCTTTCTGTGTGTCGAAGAGAGTGTCAGGAAGGCGGCCACTTTTCCGAAGAACCCTTCGGAAATTGCAGAACGGCTTCGCAAAATCAGGAGCGGCGAGGTCCTGGACGAAGAGAGGAGTCTCGGAGCGCAAGCCACCCAGGTATACGACCGTCGCCTTGCCGAGTTCGGGAGATTCACCCGATTCGACTCCTCGTTCATCCGACCTGAGGATCACGGCTTCACGCTTGAATTATACAGGGAGGCCACTATCGAGCTGGCGAAAAGTGCGATCAAGAGCAGCATCGGCCCAGATGTATTCCTGGGACAGGCCGTCCGGGCCTACGACGATGTCGTGTTCACCAACAACATACTATCAGAACGCCTGCACGAGTGGTATTCGCTGCATTTTCCGGAGCTTACTGAAGTTCTCTCTAAGGAAGCCTACGCGGAGGCCATCGCAAATCACGGCTCTAGGAAAACCATCCTCTCATCCTTGGCTCTGGATATGGATTCCTTAGGCGCGGATGTCCTGGATGAGGATTTAGCGCCGATAAGGGAATTGGCGTCCGCTCTCCGGAGAGCTATGGATTCGAGGCGGTCGATTGAGCAATATGTGGAGGCCCGCATGAAGCAGGTCGCCCCAAACGTCTGCGTGTTGGCAGGCCCGATAATCGGTGCGCGTCTAATAATGCAGGCTGGTAGCCTGATGCGGCTGGCCTCGATGCCTTCTGGAACGATTCAGCTGCTAGGCGCGGAGAAGGCAATGTTCCGACATCTGAAGAAGAAGACCGATCCCCCGAAGCACGGCATCATTTTCCAGCACCAGTTGATTCACAGCGCTCCCGGCTGGCAGCGGGGGCCGATCGCTCGGACCTTAGCATCGAAGATTTCTATTGCCGCCAGGGCGGATGCTTACACCAAGAACGACATATCCGGACCTCTCAAGGAGCAGATTGAGCGTCGGGTCGAAGAGATCCGGAGGCAGCGTCCGACCCCTCCTAGAAAGCCTGCTGGCAAGCGTCGGAAGACGAGACGGTAGACGGCAACTATTTCTAATTCCCCTCAGTTACCGTCAGGAGAAGTGATACTCATGGTGTGGGAGATGGCCGAAGTCCGTACATTGAAAGAAGGGCGCTACATGAACATAGATGAAGAACCCTGCAAGATTACCAGCATCTCCACATCCAAACCCGGGAAGCACGGGGAGGCCAAAGCCAGGATCGAGGCGGTCGGGATATTCGATGGCAGCAAGAGGTCTGTCGTGTACCCTGTCAGACACAAAGTCAAGGTCCCAATGATTGACAAACGGCAGGCGCAGATAGTCAATATTGCGGGCTCGGAAATTCAGCTCATGGACCTTGATACTTATGAGATGTTCCAGATCCCCGTTCCCGATGAGTTGAAGGATTCGCTGACGCCTGGTGAAAACCTGCAGTACCTCGTTGCCATGGGCAGGAAGAAGATCACAAGGGTGTGATCTATGCCAATCCGTGGGCCGCTCAGATTCGCAGACGCGAACTCGGAGTTCACGGAGTCACATTTCGTCGTCATTGGGGCGCCGTTCGACAAGACGACTACCTTTCGTAGCGGAACCAGATTCGCTCCGACCACCATACGGGAAGCGTCGGCGAACTTCGAACCTGAAATGTTCGAGCATGGGCTCTCATTCAGCGACATCCCCTTCCACGACTCTGGAGATCTCTTCGATGAGGGGGCCGTAGATGAGATGGTCGCCTCGGTCGAGGAAGGCGCCCGGAGGATTGTCGAGGCGGGCAAGTTCCCCGTTGTTATTGGTGGAGAACACTCGGTCACACCACCAGTGGTGCAAGCATTCGGCAAGGACATCGCGGTCGTAATAATCGACGCCCACCTTGATTACCGGGAGGAGTACCAGGGACTTAGAAACAGCCACGCATGTGCCCATAGGCGGGTGGCCGACATCGTCGGCGAGGGCAACGTATTCGCGTTTGGCGTCCGATCCGTTTCCAACGAGGAAGACTACGATAGCGCTGTGTATGTCGACGCGTTCAGAATCCACGAGCATGGGTGTGAAGAGGAGTTCGAGAGGGCATTGTCATGCCTGAAGGAAAGGCCGATCTATCTGTCCCTGGATATCGATGGGATCGACCCTGCCTTCGCTCCTGGCACCGGCACTCCCGAGCCCTTCGGACTGACTCCTTTCGACGTGAAGCGTGTGATCAACAGGTTGGGAGGTCGCCTCGTGGGATTCGATGTGGTCGAGGTAAGCCCTCCGTACGATAACGGAAACACATCGATCCTCGCGGCCAGGTTCATCAAGGAAGTCATAGCCGTGAAATGGAAGGCAATGAACTCAAAGTGAACCGGGCGAATCCAGGATTCCGCTAGGCGATCGCCTCTGCGACGCGCTTCTTGTAGGATTCCGCTATCTCCCTGGCTCTGTCGGGCGTCTTAGCCTCGGAGAATATCCTGAATATCGGTTCCGTCCCCGAGGGTCTGACCAGAACCCAACCATCATCAAGGAATATCTTCAGGCCGTCCGTGGTGTCCACGTTGTCGCTCCCTTCGTCCTCGAGGAGCTTTGCATGAACGGAGTCCTTCATCTTGTCCGGGCATGGAGTCTTAGTCTTGTACTGCGAGTACGCAGGGATCCCAGCGTCTATCTCAGAGAGCGCTCCGTTCATCGCGATTATTTCAATCATCTTCGCTGCAGCCATCGCGCCGTCCCTGCAGTACTGTAACTCGGGGAAGATGAGACCGCCGTTCTCCTCGCCGCCGAAGATGGCTGAATGGGCCATCATCGCGCGTGCGACGACTGGCGAGCCGACCTTGGTGTACATCATACTTCCGCCCGCTATTTTCACGGCGTCCTCCACGCACTTGGACGAACTTACCGGTGTCACGACCAGACCCCCGTTCCTGCTAGCACATTCGTACTGGGCCGCTATTGCCAAGCTGCGATCGCCATGCATGTACGACCCGTTCTCGTCGACGAATATCGTCCTGTCCGCGTCGCCGTCGTGAAGGATGCCGAGGTCAAAACCACCTGCTTTGACGAACTCCACGAGGTCCTTCGCATTCTCAGGCGTCGGTTCGCTGTTATGTCCTGGGAACGCTCCGTTCGGGTCCGCGTTCAAGGTTACGTATCGAACTCCCAGTCTCTCGAGCAACCTGGGTGAGACGTTTCCTCCTGCGCCGTTCCCGCAGTCGAGAGCCACCCTCAGATTCGCTTTCCTGATGCCTTCGACATCCGTCCTCGCCACGATACCGTCTATGTAGTCAGGAATGGCCCGGTCGAAATCATCCTTACTCCCGATGCCCCGCCAGTCGGCTCTGTAGAATCCCTCCGTGTGGAATATCTCCTCGATCCTCTGCTCGTTCTCTCGCGCCATCTCGGTGCCGTCCGGGTCTACGCACTTAACGCCGTTGAACTCCGGAGGGTTATGTGAAGCGGTGATCATCACGCCCCCGGCCATGTCGTTGGATTTCACTGCGAACTGAATCGTAGGGGTGGGGACCACGCCGCAGTCCAGAACATCACAGCCAGTCGCCATGATTCCTGCCATGCACGCAGATTTCAGCATCTCGTTGGAGGTTCTGGCGTCTGTTCCCACGAATACTGCCCCCTTCATGAAAGTCCCTATGGCCATTCCTAACCGCATGGCGAACTCGCAGTCCATCTCCTCAGTGTTGACGACTCCTCGTACTCCGTTGGTCCCGAACAGTCGAGGAACGGTATTCTGCTGGGTCATGATATCCATAACTCGGAGATGTCGCCTCCGGAGATAAAGGCTTTTGTCGGGGGCAAGGAGAGGCCGGGCTCCAGCCAGGGATAGGAAGACTCCGTCTAGAAGCCAGGCGCGGCCCGCAAGGGTTAAGTCCACCTGCAGCATTCGCTGTCGTTGAGGGGAGGCCTCATGGGATTCAAGGAGTGGATCATTCCTCAGGAGAAGCACTTCTTCGAGATGCTCGAACAACAGGCTGATATCGTCCTTGAGGGCGCTGAGACCCTTCTCGACCTTGTGAAGAACTTCGACCACGTAACCGAAAAACGCGACAAGATGAAGATGATCGAGGACAAAGGGGACAACGCCGTGCACGATATCTCACAAGCGTTGAACAAGACGTTCGTCACCCCGATAGACCACGATGACCTGTCGAAGCTCGCGTCGAGATTGGATGACATATTGGATTACATGGAGTCCGCATCGCATAGGATGTGGTCCTACGAGATTAAGCGGATCCCGCCAGATATGATAAAGTTAGTCGAGATTCTGCTCGCATCGACAAAAGAGGTCAACCACGCGGTTAAGGACCTCAGGAACTTCAAGAGGAAGAACGAGATCGTCAATCATTGTATAGAGATCAACCGTCTTGAAAACATCGGGGACGTGATCACCCACGTGGCGGTGGCAGGATTGTTCAAGACGAGCGATGTGGTGGAGATAATCAAGCTCAAGGAGATATACGAACACCTGGAACAGGCGACGGATAAGTGCGAAGACGCCGCAGATGTGATCAAAGACATATTCATCAAACACTCGTAGGTGGGCCGTGATGGATCTCTTCGGATTATCTCTCCTAGGCGTGACGACCATCGCTCTGACCCTCGCGTTCGAGTTCGTAAATGGATTTCACGATTCTGCGAACTCGGTAGCGACGATCGTGGCCACTAGAGTGCTCTCTCCTGTATGGGCCGTGGGACTCGCAGCCCTTTTCAATTTCGTAGGAATATTCGTATTTGGCATGGCAGTCGCCAAGACCGTCGGCAAGGGGATAATCGATGGTGGCTTGGTGGAGCAGTATGGCATCCTGCTGATATTCTGTGCTGTAGTGGGAGCTATCGTTTGGGACTTGATAACGTGGTGGCTCGGGATACCCACTTCGAGCAGCCATGCGTTGATCGGTGGCCTGATCGGGGCGGGAGGAGCTGTGTGGTTCATCGACGCGATTGTCTGGAGCGGGACGCTGAAGACGATCATATTCATCGTCGTATCTCCGGTTGTCGGGCTCGCGATCGGTTTTCTGCTGACTTCGATGACGATGCGGGCTGGGAGGAAAGTCACTAGGATAAAGGTCAACTGGTGGTTCAGGAAATTGCAGGTTGGCTCGATGGCCTTCCTGTCTATGATGCATGGTTCGAACGACGCCCAGAAGGGTATGGGCATAATCACGAGCGTGCTGATGCTCGAGGCGGGACTCTTCGTCACGGGGACGTTCGAACCTGACACGTTGGTGATCGTATCGTGTGGCGCGATGATAGCTCTGGGCACATTCTTTGGAGGATGGAGGATAGTCAAGACGATGGCCGCACGTGTGACTAAACTGCAGCCATATCAGGGATTCTGCGCGGAAACGGGCGCCGCGACGATGATAGGTGTCGCGACTTACTTCGGCATCCCGGTGAGTACTACGCACACGGTGTCGGGGTCGATTATGGGCGTGGGCGCGACCAAGAGACTCTCCGCAGTAAGGTGGGGAGTCGGTCGTAAGATAGTGATTGCCTGGATTCTCACCATTCCCGCGTCGGCGACGATAGCTGGGATACTCTTCCTCGTACTGAATTCGCTCTCTTGATTCTCAACGGATTAGGTGAAGAGGGAGCATCATCCTGCTGGGGACACTGCGTTACTGATGACCGTGTCGGTCACCATGGTGCCGTCGGGTACTGTTACGTCGACATCGATGACGGAGTTCTTGATTGTGCAGCCCCTCCCGATCCTAGCATCGCGATATATCACTGACCACTCGATCTTCGTCGATGATCCTATAACCGTTCCTTTCGAGATGTATGCATATGGGCCGATGACGGCATCTGTGATGTCTGCGCCGTCTTCGACGACAGCGGGGAGTACGACGTCCGGGTCGTGTGACCCGTTCCCTCCCTCTCCATATGTTCCCTCGCGCATGAGTGTCCAGAAGGCGTTGAGGAGGTTCTCCCTAGTCCCGCAGTCGACCCAGTGCCCTTGGAACCTGAGTCCGTACATCCCTTTCTCGACTATCCGGGGGAACACCTCCCTCTCCATGGAGACAAAACCCTTGCCGATGTAGTCCAGGGCCTCGTACTCCAAAGCGTAGGCACCCGCGTTTATGAGCCGAGAGAAGGCTTCGTCTTTGTTCGGCTTCTCCTGGAATCGGTGTATCTGCCCGTTTGCACCCAGGTCGACCACGCCGAACGGTGTGGGGTCCTCCACCTCCCATAACGAGATCGTCGCAAACGCCTTCTTCTCTCTGTGATACTCGATGAACCTGCTCACGTCCAGCGACGAGATGCTGTCTCCGTTGATGACAAGGAACGGGCCGTCGATGTAGTCCTCCACGTTCTTCACGGCACCACCCGTTCCCATCGGCTTGTTCTCCTCTACTATGGTTATCTTCCTCTGTGTGGGGTTCCTCCTCAGGTAGTCCTCCATCACATCCATCTTGTAGCCAATCGGGACGATGGTCTCGTCCACCTCGTCCGGGAGCGAGTCTATCACGTGCATCATGAGCGGCTTCCCCATGACTGGAATCAGTGGCTTGGGTATCCTGTATGTGAGGGGTCTGAGACGCGTTCCCATTCCGCCTACCAGGAGCACAGCTTTCATCGGTGGCCTGATATGGCTGAAGGCCATAAAAAGCATCTGATTGGCTTTCGATGCAGAATCATCGGGGCGAGATGCTCACGACGTTGTTCCCTCGGAGTATGACGACGCCGAGTCTCTTGACTTGGTCTCCGTTCGTCTCCTCGGTGTCCTCGAGAACCATGTTCAGATAGTCGTCGAATCCCGTGAGTGTTCCTTCCAGCAATCTGCTGTCCTTGAGGAGCAACGAGACCTTCTTATTCATCGACTTCTCAAGCAAACTGAGAGGCATGACCATTGGTATCGTCTCCCGTCAATGCCGAGTGTCGACTTAAAGCTTTCTTCTCTGGGTTATCTGACGGAGTTCCGAGCCTCTACAGCTTCTTGCCGTTCTTTCTCGTCAGCTCCCCCCCTATCCACGCCTTAACCTCGCTCCTCGAGCGCGCGTCTATTCCGAATGTCTCGATGAACTTTTTCGTGGTCGTGAGCTCGATGCTGTTCTTCTTCGGCTTCTTCCTGATGAGTCCGAGTTCTTCGAGGGTGCGGACATGCGTGTATATCTTGCTTCCTAGGAGGTCTGACAGCTTGCTCTGCAGGACGGGCTGGTAGTAAGCGATCAACGACGCGGTCTTGAGCACATCCTTGGGTATCTTCAGATCGGCCAGCTTCGCAGCGGGCAATGAGTACTCCCCCTTCACCTGCATCGCATACCTGGTGCCCATCTTCGCGATTTCGATCGCGCAGTCCGAAGAGTTGTACTCATCCATGAGGTTCTTCAAAGCCGACCGTATCGTCCTCGCATCCAATCCCGATGCGAGTTTCAGATCGGAGACCGTCACCGGTTTCCCCACCGAGAAGAGCGCGGCCTCCAAGGCTCTTTCGCTCTTCACTTGATCACCGGTACCTTCTCTATCTCGACGTCTTGAATGGTCGCGGCGTCCTCGAGTTGGACGATGTCCCATGGAACCTTCACCTCGAGGAAGATCTCGCCGTATGGAGGCTTCTCCTGCCATATGTGCACCTTGCCCATCTTAGCCAGGAACAGCATAGACACGAATACCGTTATTCTGTCCTTCTTGCCGTTGATGCAGAGGTCCGCCATGGGGATAGGGCCGCTCCCGAACTCCTGTACACGTTCCCAGACGGCTGCTATGTCGTCCTCGAGGCATTCCTTGTGTGCCTTGTCGTCGAAGTCTGGCCGCCTGTATTTGTGCATGAACTTGGCCAGCTCCTTCCTTATGTCCGACTCCTCCTTCGCCTCCTCGAACGCGTCGAGGAGGTCTATCAGGGTCACAGGCCGTTCCGAATGTCTTCGTATCTTCTCCTTGATCGGTAGCTCCTTCGTGTAGAGGAGGGCTTCTCCCCCGCCGAGTTCGAACGGGTCGACGAAGAGGTCGAACCCCTCCGTATCAAGGCCCTCGAACATCAACTCGCACGTCTCCGGCCTGTCTGCCCTCCTGACAGCGTCGTCGCTCTGAAGCCTTAGGATCTCCCATGCCATGTAGACGATCTTCCCCGCGACGATCAGGTTGACGTCTGATGCCTTCCTGACCTTCGCCAGGTACATCTTCGAGAACTCTATCAGGTTGATGTCCCAGGGGTTGAACTGCTGCTGGACGACAAGTTCGAAAGCCTGTGCCACGCATCTCTCGAACGGGTCGTCGGATGGCACGAGCGAGTCGGTCTGCATCTCCTCGGCGATCCTGACGTACCTGCCTATCTTGGTCTGCAGATCCTCGTTATCATCGATTATCGCCTTCTGGTACATCAGGTGGTTGATGACATTTCCGAAATCAGTCTCCGTGGTATTCATGGTTACAGAGCCTCCTGTGGTTGCCCGGGCACGTGCTCCTCCGCCGGTTCTATATCGATCTCCGTGCCGACGTTCGGCTTCATGATAACGTCCGAGACGCCCTCGCGCTGCATCGTCACCCCGATGATGTGGTCCGCCTCGTTCAGTGTGACCTTCCTGAGGGATATCTGGATGAACTGCGCGTTCCTCGAGCTCCTTCTCACCGCCTTCGACACGTTCTCCGCATTCACGCCGTCGAGGAACATATCTATCTCGTCGAGGAGGTAGAATGGCGATGGTTCGTACACCTGTATCGCGAATATGAACGAGAGGGTCGTCAGACTCTTCTCTCCCCCGGAGAGCGCCTCCATCCTGACGAACTTCTTGTCCTTGGGTCGTGCCCTGATTATCAGCCCGCCGGACAATGGATCATCCTCATTCTCGAGGAGCAGCTCCGCCTCCCCACCTCCGGAGAGTTCGGCGAAGATCTTCTGGAAGTTCTCGCTTATCCCAACGAATATCTTCTGGAACCCGAGCTTCTTCTTAGTGTTGATCTCATCGACCAGCTTGATGAGGTTGGTCCTCTGCTTCGTCAGCTGTGCAACCTCCGACTTGATCTCGTCGAACCTCGACTTCTTCTCATCGTACTCGTCGATTGCTTTAAGGTTGACCGCCCCGAGTGAATTCATACGCCTCTCGCAATCCGCCACGGTCTTCCTGAGATCGTCCATTGGAGGCAGCGACTCCTGTAGTTCGACGGATGAATACTTCGCGACATCCACCTCTGCCTCACTCAGTCTCCCTTCGGCCTCGCCGAGCTTTGCCTGCAGGCTGAGGACGAAGTCGCCGTTCGTCTGGATTTTCGTCTCGATCTTCTCTATCGAGGCCTCGGTCTCCGTCTTCCTCTTGTAGAGCGAGTCCCTCTTGTTCCTGAGAGTGTTGAGCTTGTCACCCATGGAGCGTTCGATGCTCAGCAAGGCCTTGAGCTCGGTCTCGTACTCCACCTGGTTCCTCGCACCGTCCTTGCCTTTGGCCTTGAGCTCTCTCACTCTGCTGTCGACGCCCTCGATGGACTCCTCTATTTCCCTGCTTCTGGCGTCGACCAGTTCGATCTGCTTCGTGAGTGTCTGAATCTCCGAGTTGAGGTGCGCGGTCTCGTTCGAGAGCTCCAGAATCTGCTTCTCCAGCAGCTTGAGCCTCTGCGAGAGCTCCGTAGGCGTGGCCTCCATGAGTCTCTCGTCCTTCGTGCTCTTGGTCTTCCGGATATTCTCCAGTTCCTCCTGGAGGCGCGTCATGTCTTGCTTGATCTTCTCGATGAGGTCGAGATTGTAGGTGAGATCCTTCTCCTTTGCCTCTATCTCCTTCACGACGGAATCGAGCTTCTGCTGGAACTCCTTCCTCTTGGCTTCCAGGGAGCTCATCCTCACGCTCTCTCCGCTGTCCTTCGTGGTTGAGTCCCTAATCCGGCCCTCCAGGTCCGGAAGGATCAGCCGAAGCTCCGCCAGCTCGGCCTGGACTCTCTCAGACTGCTCGGTCGCCTCTCTGAGCGCGGTGGCCTTCTTCTCTATCCTGCCTTCGGAAGGCGCCCCGAACTTCACGAGGTTGGAGTTCAGCGTCCCGCCGACCATCGCACCGCTAGCCTCGGCCAGCTCTCCATCGAGCGTGACGAGCCTCACGCCTCCCATCAACCTCCGCGCCTCTGTCAGGTTCTTGACGACGACCGTGTCTCCGAAGACGAACCAGAACGCTGCTCGATACTTCTCATCGAAACTGATGAGGTCTATGGCGAATCCGAGCGAACTCTTGGAGGCCATCGTCGCCTTTCCGCGCGGCCTCCCGTCCAACATCTTGTTGAGTGGAAGGAAGGTCGCTCTTCCGAGCTTGTTCTTCTTGAGGTAGTTTATGCATTCCGAGGCGACCTGGTCCGTGTCAACGACGATTGATTGCATCCTGTTTCCAGCAGCGACATTCAGCGCCGTCCCGTATTCGTCATGCACGTCCGCCAACTCGGCCACTGTGCCGTGTATGCCCTTAATCTGCCCCTTATCACGCGCCTCGAGGAGCGACATCGTGGCGGAGTTGTAACCCTTACGGACCATGTCGGCAGCCTCCGCCTCTGCCTTGAGCTGGTTGTACTCCCTCGTGAGCGATTTCACCGCGTTCTCGAGGTCCTGCGCCTGCCTGAGGAGCTTCTTCTCTCTGTTCCTCTCGGCGTAATACTCCTCCTGAACCTTCTTCAGCCCTATCGAGGATGTCTTGGTCTCGCTCTTCAGCTCCTTGATGGACCATTCCGAGTCCTTCAGCTCGAATTCGTAAGTCTTCTTTGTCTCCTCCAAGTTGGCAATGTCTATCTTGGCTCGGGAGAGCCGCTCGTTCAGCCTGTCCTCCTCAAGTCTGAGTGCGTGGATCTTCTCCTCCTTGGACCCGATTTCCACTCCCAGCTCGAGAACCTCTTTCTGGAGCGTGTTCAATTCGGTGTCTGATTTGGAGATCTCGTCCTGATGCCCTTCTAGCTCGCCTCTGCATCTGGTGAGTATGTCGCTCTTCTTCTCGTGCTCCTTCTTGAGCGGCTCCAGCCGCTGTTCGAGAGAGACGAGGTCGTCCCTCACTGCCTTGAGGTCCTCGGCATGTGCCTTGCGTGACTCCCTGAGCGACCCGATCATGTCCGCGGAGTTCGCGCACGCATCCTTCGCGCGCGCGATCTCGATTCGCAGGTTGTCGACCTTCTCCTTCATCTCTCTAGCTTCCTCGCCGCCCCTCTCGTCGATCTCGCTCTCCACGCCCGTTAGCTCCGTGGAGGCCTCGTCAAGCGCTGTCTGGAGCTCCTTCTTCCTCTCCTCGGCCCTCGAGCTCTCCTGGGTGTATGTCGTGACCTGCTCCTTGTACGATGATATCTCCCGTTCTACGCCTTCCCTCTTCTTCACAGCGAGGGATGCCCTAGCCGTAGAGAGCGTGTCGTGAAGGTCCTTGTATTTCAGCGCGCCCTCCCGGTCGTTCTCGAGCTGCTTCATCTGTTTCTTGACCTCATCCCGGATTATGGACAGCCGGCTGATGTTCTCATCTGCGCTCGAGCGCTCCCTGTCGGCTGACTGGATGTCCTCATCGAACTTCGTGATGCCTGCGATGTCGTCTAGAATCCTACGCCTCTCCAGGTTCGTCATCTCAACGATCCTCGTGATGTCCCCCTGCTGGACGAAGTTGTATCCATCTGCGCTGATGCGAGCGTTGGCCAGGAGGCTGTCGAACTCGCCCAGGGACGACTTCCGTTCGTTGACATAGAAGTACGAATAGTATCCATCTGCTGTGTCCGAGAGCCTGACGAGCCTTGTGAGTTTGACGACGTCGGAATCGATCGGGATGAGTCGGTCAGAGTTGTCGAAGTAGAGGCTAACCTTACATTCTCTGGCCGGCTTCTTCTCCCTTCCCCCGTTGAAGATCAGGTCGGTGAGCCTCCCCGCTCGTATCACCCTTGAGCTCTTCGGCCCGAGAACGAAGAGTATGGCGTCGGATATGTTCGACTTGCCCGCCCCGTTCGGGCCGGTGACTGCAGTGTATCCCTCCAGTAGAGGTATCCTCGTCTTCTTGGCAAATGACTTGAAGTTCTCTAGCTCGATCTCCTTTAGGTGCATCGCAACCGACCCCGTTGGGGACGAGAGAACTTGCCGTGGTCATGAAGTCTACTGCACGCTGCTCTCAGCATCCCATCCCGTGAGTCCGACAGATGTCGGACGCCTAGTAAAAATGGTCTGGCGAGTATATAATACTTCTCGCCAGCAGTTGTCAGGCAGGGCCAAGAAGAGCCTTGTAGACACCGACCAGCGTAGCCTTCGACGAGCTCCACGAGAGATGCTTCTCGAAGTACTCCCTTCCTCTTCTTCCCATCTCCTGCACCATCGCCCCGGACTTTGACGCCTCCCGGATCGTCCGGGCGAGTTCATCCCGACCGTACTCTATGACGAAGCCACACCCGATGCCCTCGACCGTCTCGGAGATGTCCAGCCCTTTCGTCGTGACCATCGCCCTCCCACATGCCATCGCCTCGAGGACCTTGATGGGAGTGCATATTCTGTACTTCGGGTTCGACGGGTCGTACATAGCCGGGACGATGTTGCTGGCGCCAGTGATTCTAAGCACCTCGTCAGTGTCGATGGCTCCGAAGAAGTGCACAACAGGGTTGTCCCTGCTGGCCCTCTCGACAGCCGGCTGCAGAGTCCCGCTTCCCCCGATTATGACCGTGATGCCTTCGCCGGGGGAGAAGGATGTAGCCAGCTCCTCAACGGCCCTTCCGGGCTCGAGCGATCCAAAATACGATACGACGAAGCCGTCGAGGCCATGTCTCGCGCGGGTTTCCTCTGGCGTGTGTCCTATCAGGACAGATAGGTCGGGGCTGTTCCTGACGATGACCGCATCCTTGTCCCTCTCCGCTGAGAGCATCTCAGCCATCACCTCGTTGGTGGTGATGAGCTCGTCAGCCTTTGACGTCAACCATCTCTCGACCGGCCAGAGCAGCCTGCCCACTGGCGCGGATTCTCCTACAATCATGAACGAGTAGATGTCATGCGCATCCAGTATCAACGGCTTCCCATGCAGCCTGGCAAGGAGCATCCCCAACGGGAGTGTGTCGAAGTCGTGACAATGGACAACATCGAAATCGACCTTCCTTGCCGCGCGCAGGGCTCTGAACCAGAACCTCAAGAGTCCTGAACCCACCTGCGATAAGGACCGATATGATGATTTGGGCCCGAGCCTGGTCACCCTCACATCCTCCTCAGTCGACGATGATGGGCGATCCATATCTCTGTCCCATGCGACCAGATGAACGCCGATACCGGCCTCAACCAGCGCGCGCGCTTCCCTGAGCACGCGGGGATCCGGGCGATACGGGTTCGAGAGCAGCATCAGGGTCGAAGCCATCGCCTAGTGAATTCACTGAGCGACTATAAATCTGCATCCGAGCCATGGTCTCAGAGGGGCACGGTCCTTTTCTCTATGATGGAACGCTTCGCAGCCTCTATGAGCTCCACGGTGCGCACGCCGATGGTGCCGCTGTTCTTCGTCTCCGTCTCGGGCCTCTCGATCGTCTTGACGAAGTGGACCAGCTCGTCACGGATGGTGTTGTTGCGCTCGATCCCGAGCTTGTAGGTATACCCGCCCTCGTACACCGTGACCTCCTGCGAGACGGCGTCTATCATCGAAGAACGGGTCTCGCCGACGAGCATTATCTGTCTGGTTTTCCGCGGCACGAGCCAGCTGATGTTTGCCATCGCCATTGGGCCGTTCTCGAACGCGGATACGACATAGGCCGTCTCCTCACCCGACTCCCTTCTCGACGGTCTTCCTGAGCACGAGACTTCGACGGGCCACTCGCCAAGCAGGTAGTTCTGGATGTCGAACATGTGCGGCGCTAGGTCCATGAGCACGTCCCTATCTGGCCATGACTTCTCCAGGTTGGTCCAGGTCATCTCCATCAGGAACAACTTCCCGAAGAACCTCTCGCCGATGAGCCTTCGTACCTCAGCGAGTGCGTTGTTGAATCTGAATATGTGGCCCACCGACAGAGTCAATCCCTTACCTTGAGCCATGTTCACCAGGTCCCAGCCCTCGGCGGAGGTCATGGTGATCGGTTTCTCGACCAGGACATGCTTCCCCCTCTCGAGTGCTTCCCTGCAGATCTCATAGTGGGACGAGTTCGGCGTGCACACGTTGACCGCGTCCAACCCTTCCTGGTCGAGCAGCTCCCTGTAGTCGCTGTATCCGTCCTTCACGCCGCACCTCTCAGCACAGAATTCGATGTTCTTCTGGTCCAGGTCAGAGATCCCTATGAGGTCGACATCCTCTATCTTCGTGTACTCGTCGACTATCTTCCTTCCCCAGTGTCCGATTCCGATAACGCCGACTCTGATCTTCGCCATTTCAACCAACCTAGCCGTAGAACTCCTTGACCTTCTCGCAGACGTAGTCCACCTGCTCCACGGCCATGTCCGGGAACATCGGCAGTGTCACGACCTCCTTGCAGAGTCGTTCCGTGACTGGGAGCAATCCCTCCCTGAATCCGTACAGCTCCCTGTAGATGGGCTGTAGGTGGATCGGTATCTCATAGTGGACTCCCGACTGGATGCCCGCGCCATCGAGATGCTTCCTGAGCTCGTCCCTCCTAGCTGTCCGCACCGTGTAGAGGTGGTAGGCCGGAACGATCTCCGAAGTCGGTTGTGGCGGCAGGTGTAATCCGTCGATGTCCTTGAGCAGCTCATGGTATCTCCCCGCTACCGACCGCCTCTTCTCGTTCCACGTCTCGAGCATCTTGAGCTGCTCGATCCCCACAGCGGCGTTAGCGCTGTTCAACCTCGCGGTGTAGCCAATGACGTCGTGCTCGTAATGCGACTTCCTTCCACAATGCCTCAGCTTCCTTACCATGTCGGCGATATCTCCATCGTCAGTAGTCACCATGCCGCCGTCTCCTCCGACGTGCATGTTCTTGGTCGGATAGAACGAGAAGCATCCGATGTCGCCGATGGCACCGGCTCTTCGCCCCCTGTACATCGCTCCATGGGCCTGGCACGCGTCTTCCACGACGACCACTCCCTTGTCCTCTGCCAGCTCGTTTATCTCATCCATCCTCGAGGGATGACCATATAGGTGAACGGGCATGATCGCCTTGACCTCTGCTCCGAGTGCGATCTTCGCGGGATCCATCGTGTATTCGCTCTCAATGATGTCTGCAAAAGCGGGGATTCCTCCGAAGGCTACGTAGGCGTTCGTCGTCGCTACGAACGACATCGAGGATGTCAGGACGACATCCT
>JAEHCN010000124.1 GCA_020696395.1 Thermoplasmata archaeon
TTGATATGCAGGGGACTATCGATAAGCCATCCGGTACCGGTGAACGAGTAGGTCAGAGCATACAGCCGGAATCGAAGGGACTCAAGAATTCAACGATCGCAATAATCGTGATTGCAGTTGTTGCCGTTGTGGTCGTTGCCTCGGTTGGGGCATTCCTCTTATTTCGTAACCTCGTGGAGACTGTCGACGACTACGAATACACGGAATCGGTAGAATATGACTATCCAGCGGAGTCGTATACGGCATTGGATGTCTCGAACGTTAACGGATACGTTCGGATAGTGGGTCATGAGGATGCTACTACCATAGAGATAGACGGGCTCAAGAAGGCGCACACCGAAGAGGAACTCGACGATGTGGAGCTGCGAATCACGGAGGACGATGGCACTCTAATGCTGGAGGTGGTTCATGAGCCCGATGACGACCTGAACGAGGCCATGGACATTGACATCAGCATCCCCTCCGATGTCATCGTCAAGAGTGCCGGATCGATCAACGGAGAGGTGGAAGTATCAGGGGCGGAATCCGTTGCCAATGTGCACACAACGAACGGTGACATCGTATTGGAGATAATAGACATCGACGGTAACTTATCCGCTTCTACTGTCAACGGCGCCATCGAGGTGCATATACTCACAACTCTCGACGCGACCATCGAGATGGAAACAGTCAATGGAGACATTTCTCTCAACGATGTGTCCCTAGACCTGACGGTTGACGAACCTAATCGCATAGCTGGTGTGCTCAACTCAGAAGGCTACGAGATATTCATCGAGACTGTGAACGGAGATATTGGCCTTCACGCACTGGAGTGAGCGAAGCTCGTGGAATTCGAAGGTGAGCTAGAATATTGATGCATCCGTTCAGAATTAGCACGTGCGAGGGGCAGGGGATTGAAACCTGGATGCACCAGTGACAGCCTTTCGGACCTCACGCCGATTGTCGGGACTTGTCTCGTTCGGCGGGAGCCATATCGAGCAGATAACGGGCGCACCATCCTGTTTCGCCGATTCCCTGCCCGTAGCTCGGACCCGCCGTCCACGTGGACAGCGGTTCTTGATCATCCCGAGAGCGACTTCATCATCTTTGGCAGTCCAGAGGACTCTCTCGGGCCGACGGTGACTTTCAGCCCACTCAGCTCGTTGAGCTTGCCGCTCATCCTGCTGACCATGCCTGGGATTATGATCTCCCCGCGGACGTTCTTCTCCTTCAGTTTCTCGTCCTCGATGACCTTCGCCACGGACTCGGGCGTGAGCTTTCCGGCGGCGAACGCCGTCATGACCGACTGCCCCTCGGTGTCCACGACCAGCAACCAAGCTGGCAGCTTGCTCTTCTCTATGTCCGCCCTCACCGTGAAGTATGTGAGAGAGAAGTTGGTGGTGAACAGCACCGGCGATTTCTCGTCCGGCTCGCCCACCGCGTACAAACCAGCCTTGACCTGGATCGGCACCTGTGGGTCGGTGAATATGTTCTGCCTGAGCGCCAGGAGCGGGTACAGGAACTCGCGCGGTAGCTCCTCCATGAGCACGATGGATGAATACTTCATCACGCCCAGCGCCGCCTTAGTGCGGTCGGCCTCGGACGACCCGAGCACCATAACCGTCGGGTAGCCGAACGGCCGGAACCTGTCCTTGACCGCCGCCCTCCTGATGGCCGTCAGGTTCTCCAGCGCCTCCGCGGAGGATCCGACGGAGGGTTCGAGGACGATATCCCCAAGCCCGGCCTTCTTGGCCGTGTCCGCCATCTGCGAAAGCTCGTCAAGACTGGACGCTCCCCCTATGACGAGGGGCAACGACTTGCCCTTCGCCAGCTCGACCATCTGGTCCAGGTTGGCGGGTGTGGCGCGGTACAGAAGCGGTTTCTTGTCTGCGCACGAATCGACAGCCTTCGCCGCGACCGAGGCGTCCTCGCACATTATCACGACCGGCAGCTCCTTTGCGGCAGCCGTCTTGACGGCCTCCACGAACTCCTCGGGGTTTCCGGTCGAATGCCTCACCGCAACCGAGTTCACCCTCAGGATCTGCCCCACACGCTCGAACTCGGCCGCGCGGGCAGCATCTATCTTCGCCTTCATACCCTCGAGTCCTTCGGCGTCGTCCGCGATAAGACCCAGGATCGTGGGATGATAGAACTTCTTGTCGTGCCTGAACAGCTGCGTCTCGTCGCCGATCTCAGCAGCGAACTCCCCCGTGCCGAAGGTGACCAATCTGATCGGTGGCGAGCCGCTCTCCTCGAGCGCGGCCTTCGCCTCGGAGCTGACGTGCGGACACGCCTCGAGCGACACCTTCTGGTTGGCCAGCTGCATGGCGAACGCCAGGCAGGTCGGTAGCTTGCACTCGCCGCAGTTCGTCTTCGGAAGGAGCTTGTATATCTCCATCGCAGTCGGCACCCTAGACACCTCCCGAGATGTCGGCTAGGGCGTCCCTGAACAGCTTGACGGACTTCGGGTGGCGCATGATGACCATATCGGCCCCCGCGACGGTGGCGGCGTATGCCGTCAGCATCTCCCAGTAGATGCCACGCATCTCGGCGTCGCCGCGCTCGGGATCCTCCTCGACCGCCTCGGGCACGTTCCACGCGCACGAACAGTCACAT
>JAEHCN010000125.1 GCA_020696395.1 Thermoplasmata archaeon
ATCAGCTTCGACATGTACACGCACACGCACACGAAGAACCACGAGGAGGAGGTCCAGGCGGTCTTCGCCAAGCTGATGGAGAACGGACATCTGAAGCGCATGACCACCCCTCAGCATCACTGCCCCGAGTGTAGGCGGTTTCTCCCCGACAGGTACGTCGAGGGCAGGTGTCCCCATTGCGACTACGACCGCGCGAGAGGTGACCAGTGCGACTCCTGCGGCATGGACCTGGACGCAGAGGACCTGACCGACGCACGGTGTCAGCTGTGCGGCGCCAAGCCGGAGCTGCGCGATACCGAGCACTTCTTTCTGAAGCTCTCGGGATTCAACGACGAGCTGCTGAAGTACGTCGAGGGCAACAGCCATTGGCGTCCTCATGTGCGGGCGTTCACCCTCAACGTCCTGAAGGGAGGACTCATCGACCGGCCGATAACCCGGGACATATCCTGGGGCGTGCCCGTCCCCGTCGAAGGCTTCGAGAGCAAGCGCATTTATGTCTGGTTCGAGGCCGTGATAGGATATCTCTCCGCCACGAAGGAATGGGCTAAGTCGAAGGCGTCCGATGACGACTGGGGCCGCTACTGGAGGGACGAGGACTGCCGGAGCTATTACTTCCTCGGGAAGGACAACATAGTCTTCCACACGGTCATATGGCCCGCCATCCTGCTAGGGAACGGTGGGCTGAACTTGCCCTACGACGTCGTCGCGAACCAGTTCATGAACCTCGGCGGTCAGAAGTTCTCGAAGAGCATGGGCGTCAGCATAGACATCCCGGACCTGCTCACGAAGTTCAGCCCGGATGTCGTTCGATACTATCTCATCGCGAACATGCCCGAGTTCAAGGATAGCGAGTTCTCGTGGGAGGATTTCGCCCAGAGAACCAACGGCGAGCTCGTCGCGACTTACGGCAACCTCGTACACAGAGCGTTGTCCTTCACATTCAAGAACTACGGCGTCGTGCCCACGAGAGGGGCGTTGGACGAACGCGACAGAACGGCTCTTGAGCGGATATCACGAGCGGAGAGAGATGTCCGCGAGTCCTTGTCCGCGCGCCGGTTCAGGGACGCCCTGAAATCCGTCATGGACCTGGCTCAGTTCGGCAACCAGTACTTCGACGCGGTCGCTCCGTGGACGCTCGTACGTTCCGACAAGGAGCGCTGTGGCACGGTTCTCAGCGTCAGCCTCGAGATATGCAGGGCGCTTGCGGTGCTCGGTAGCCCTTTCCTGCCCTTCTCCTCCGAGAAGATATGGCGCGAGATTGGGATGGAGGGATCGGTCGAGGAGTCTGGATGGGACGGCGTGAATGTTCCGTTGAAGGAAGGGAAGAAGATGGAGAAGCCAGCACCGTTGTTCGCTAAGGTGGAGGTGCCTGCGTCGGGAGGGTTCGCCAAGTATTCCGTGCTCGACCTCAGGGTCGGGAAGGTCATCGAGGTTGAGCGGCACCCGAACGCCGACAAGCTGTACGTCATGAAGGTGGACATAGGTCGACCCATCACCATTGTGAGCGGGTTGAAGGACTTCTACTCAGCTGAAGAGCTGGGTTCGAAGACCCTGGTGGTCGTGTCGAACCTTGAGCCGGCCAAGCTCCGAGGTGTCAAGTCGGAGGGGATGCTGCTGGCCGCCGAGGAGGAGGGGGAACTCGCCCTGCTCACTCCTGAGTCTGACCTCCCCCCCGGGACCCCTGTCTCCAGCGGGTTGGAGGTCGAGAGCGGGACAGTCTCCTTCAAGGAGTTCCAGGAGCTCGACATCCGCGTCGGCTCGCTCGCTAGCGGAAGCCCGCCCAGACTGGATATCGGCTCTCTGACCGTCCCGTGCGTGACCGAGGGAGGAGAGGTTGGCAGGAAGTACGCCGCCTTGGTTCAGGATGAGAGAGCCGTCGTGATGCACGCCAAGGACGACATCAAGATTGTGTTCGACAGGGACATCTCGGTCGGTGCGAGAGTACGATGAAGCTTGATCTCCATATTCATTCGAAGTTCTCGCGTGACGGTGCAGCCACCGTCGAGGAGATACTCGAACGGTGCAGATCTTCCGGTCTGGAAGGATGCGCGGTTACCGACCACAACTCGATCGAAGGTTCACTGAGAGCGTTCGACCTCGCGAGTTCGTTCGGACTTGTTGTGGTCAGGGGGACCGAGATATCGACCGCCGATGGACACGTGCTTGCGTATGGGCTGTCGTCGACCGTGCCGAGAGGGCTGTCGATCGACAAGACCATCGAACGCATCCACGAAGCCGGAGGGATGGCAGTCGCCGCTCACCCGACGAGGTTTCCTTCGGGAATGGGCATCAGACGGGCATCCCAGAACCGCTTTGACGCCATCGAAACCCTGAACGGAGGCAGCTCCAGAGGATCGAACAAGGCCGCGTCGAGGATGGCGGAGAGTAGGGGCCGGCCACCGGTTGGCGGAAGCGATGCCCACAAGCTGGATGAGATAGGCCGAGCGTTCACAGTGGTCCCAGACGTCTGCTCCGAAGGAGAAACGATCAAAGCGATCCTTGCGAACAGGTCTACGGTCGGAGGCAGGAGCAGGAGCGTCAAGGAGACCGTCGTCTACGCGATAGAAACAAGTCAAGAATGGGTTAGAGGCGG
>JAEHCN010000066.1 GCA_020696395.1 Thermoplasmata archaeon
GTCGACGCAATCGCATCGCTTCAGTCGCTCAAGGCGTTCGCTCCGACGGCCGATAGCGTGACAATCGATTTCCCAGACAAGATGCTCCTAGAAGAGATCGCCAACGGGTTGAAGGACGTATCCGGGCTTCAGACGAAGATAGAGATCGTCGAGAGTCGCATGTTCGAGACAGAGAAGGCGATCCAGACGCCGGACGTGGCAGACCAGATTAACGAATACACCGAACGGGTCGACAGGCTTGAGAAGCAACTGGAGAAGGTGTCCAACATCCTGACGATGCTCAATTCGAAGGTGGAGGCGTACTTCTCCAACAGCGCTGAGAAGGAGCGACAGGGTGAGATGGAGCGACGCCTCGATGAGCATGGCAACAAGGTACTCCAGACGGAGTCGAAGATGGTGGCCCTGGAGAAGGAGGCGGAGCGACTGGTCTCCGAAATCAAGGGTATGGCGACCAAGATGGAGAAGGACGTGCACGATGGACGCAAGAGAATCGCCCGCATGGAGAAGCATCTAGTGGATTTTGCCAAGGTGGTCCAAGAGTGACTGTTAGCTATGAAGTCGATATGTGTCCTTCCCGGTGACGGCATCGGCCCGGAGGTCGTCGGCTGTGCAACAAGGGTCCTGGAGAGGGTCACCGACCAGCTCGAACTCCACACTGCGGACATAGGCCGTCGGGCGTTCGATCGTTCTGGAAAGTATCTACCAGCGGACACATTCGCTGCGATGGAGGCTTCGGATAGTTGCCTTTTCGGAGCAGTCACATCCGATGAAGGAGCAGGATACAACTCTCCGGTGCTCAGGTTCAGGAAGGAACTCAAGTTGTTCGCCAACCTACGCCCTGTGAAGAACATCGCCAGGATTTCCTCAGCGGGGATGGACCTTCTCATAGTACGGGAGAACACCGAGGGCCTTTACACGATGGACGAGCACGAGGACGACGCAGGAGTGACGACCAGGAGAAGGGTCTCCGAGTCCGCCTGCAACAAGATAGTGGAGAGAGCCATCCATGAGACTCGCAGAACCGGCCGGAAGAGCATCTGCTGCGTCCACAAAGCGAATGTGCTACGCAAATCAGATGGACTGTTCCTCAGAGTGTTCCGGGACAACGCTAGAACGTGTGAACAGGACCTGGAGTTCACCGATCAGCTCGTCGACTCGGTTGCCGCGAAGCTCGTGATGGAGCCGGACACATTCGATGTCATCGTTACCCTGAACCTGTACGGCGATATCCTCTCTGACCTCGCGGCCGGAATCGTGGGCGGATTGGGCTTCGCACCCTCAGGGAACATGGGGGACAAACATTCCGTGTTCGAGCCTGCGCATGGTTCCGCTCCGGACATCGCGGGAAGGGGTATAGCCAACCCGACCGCGACGATACTCGCCGCCGCGATGATGCTAGACCATCTGGGCTTCTCCGTCGAAGCGAGGCAGGTGCGCGAGTCGACAGAGCAGGTCTACAGGAGCGGCCTTGGCACGATTGACATCGGAGGGGCTCTGGGGTCCGAGAAGTTCACGGACAGCGTCCTCTGCAACCTCGAATCCATGTCTTGAATCATAAGAGGGAAATGGCGTGCGGGGGCTGAGATTCGAACTCAGGGACTCCTGCGAGACCAGACCCTCAATCTGGCGCCGTTGACCGAGCTTGGCTACCCCCGCAGATTGCGCTGGGAGCGGTCCATGTGTGTCCTTCGATTAAAGCCTTTCGCATTCAGCAAATCTTGCCCTGATGACCAGCCTTTCGACCTACACCCTGGCGTTGACCACTCCCCACAACTAAATATCCGCGTGTGATACGGTGTTTCCAAGAAGGACGTCGAGGAGGCCCGAACGGGTCCACCTTGGACGCCTCGAGGAGATACAATAAATGATGGGGTTTCCTAAGGGAAAGATCGCGCTCCGCATGTTCGACGAGAGCGATTTGGACTCGCTTCACTGGGGAACGTTGGACGTTCTCGAGAACGCAGGTATAAAGGTGTTCAGCGAAGAGTGCCTCAGACTACTTGAAGACGCCGGTTGCGCTGTTAACCACAGCGATAGCAGCGCTAGGATACCTGGGAACCTCGTAGAGGAAGGGATAAGGAAAGCGAAGAAGAACATCACACTCTACGCTAGGAACCCGAAGTACGATGTCGTCCTCGACGGCAGAAGGTCGTTCTGCTGCACGGACGGAAACGGAACGAGCGTCATGGACTTCGACACGGGTAAGAGGAGGATGTCGACCACGAAAGACCTACAGACTGTGGGACAGGTCGCGAACGCCCTCGATTCCGCGCATGTCTTCTGGCCGTGCGTGAGCTGTCAGGACGTCCCAGACTACATCCGGCATGTGGTTGACCTGAAGGTGGCGCTCGGAGCCATAGAGAAGCACGTTCAGGTCGAGACCACGAGCCACCGAAGGGAGGCTAACTGGCTCGTCCAACTAGGTGCCGCTCTTGCAGGCGACGAGAAGGCCCT
Source organism: Thermoplasmata archaeon (assembly GCA_020696395.1). Lineage (GTDB taxonomy): Archaea > Thermoplasmatota > Thermoplasmata > UBA10834 > UBA10834 > UBA10834. The sequence continues at coordinate 2,455 of JAEHCN010000066.1, forward strand.
GAGAAGGAGGCCTATATTCTCCTCCATGCATTGCCCGTTCTCGCCTCTCCAGCTCGACGGCGGGTCGACGGAAGGCGCACTCGTGCTCGCTCGTGCAGGCGTCCCGATCTCGTTCTACGGAATGCCCCAGGCGGGGATAACTGGCCCGGTGACACTTGCAGGCTCCATAATCGTGAACAACGCCGAGGTTCTTGCAGGCATGACGATAGCCCAGCTAGCAGCACCCGGATCACCGTTCATATACGGGACCGGAGGAGCGGCTTTCGACATGAAGACCATGACTTGGGCCGGCGGCGGCCCCGAGAGGGCGCTCATATCCTCTGGCGCGGGAGAACTAGCGCACCACTACGGCTTCCCGATACTGTGTGGTGGAATCGTAACCTCGGCGAAGGAGCCGGGGCCACAGTCCTGCTACGAGAAGATGTCGAGCGGGCTTCCGCAGTTCTTAGCAGGCTGTGACATGGTAGCCGGGCTCGGCCTCTTGGATGATGTCACGATGCTATCGTACGAACAGATGGTCATTGATGACGAGATGGCGAGGATAATGGGCCGGCTCGCTGGAGGAGTCGTCGTCGACGACGAGCACATGGCCGTCGACCTCATCAAGAAGGTCGGCGCAGGCGGCAGCTTCCTGAGCCACAGGCACACGATGCAATGGCTAAGCAAGGAGCACTTCATTCCCGGAATAACGGACAGGCGCACGGGGGAGGCCTGGGAGGTAGACGGCAGCAAGGACGTCGTAGCACGTGCGAGAGAGAAGGCTGCGAAGATAATGAAGGAGCACCAAGTGCAGCCGTTGACGGCAGATGTGTCGACCAGGTTCGAGGAGATCGTGAGGAAGGCAGACACGGACATCAAGACTAACGGCCTAGACTGACATGTCGTTCTCACTGAACAGCAGATACACACAGACGGCGTCGGGATCAGAGCACGGCGCTTCCGACAAACACCAACACGGAGGAAAGGCCCCACTTGATACCGCATGAGCTGATCCGAGAGTTCGAGAGACAGATGAAGGCGATGAAGATAGGAAACACGCCGCTCAGACGCCTTCAGAAGATCGAAAGACTGCTCGGCACAAGGCGACTCCATATCAAGCTCGAAGGAGAGAATCCGACAGGGACCCACAAGGACCGGATGGCCCTGCTCCTGACACTCAGCGGAGAGAAAGAGGGGTACGACACAATCGCGGCGGCGACCTGTGGCAACTACGGCGCCTCGCTCCTGCGCGTCTGCGACAAACTGGGCATGCAGTGCAGGATATACATACCGACGGAGTATGAAGGGACTAGAAACGCGGAGATCGCAGATGCTGGCGGAAAGATCGTCCACATTCAGGGAGACTACGAGAATGCGATCACCACGTGCATCAGGGAATGTGCCGCGAACAAGTGGTACGACGCGAGCCCGGGCGGTAAGAACAACGAGCTCGGAATCTACGCCTACACATTCATAGCGAAGGAGATGGCGCAGGCCCTCGGGGGACAGCCGGATTGGGTGTCCGTCCCCGTGGGGAACGGAACGGCACTGGCTGGCGTGTGGCAAGGCTTTCAATCCATGGGAATGAAGCCACGAATGCTGGGAACGTCGAACAACAACGCGGCTGTAAGAGGGATGGTGATGGGACGAGACGCCCCTGTAGCGGTGTCAGACATGACCCTGACACACGTGAACGACCCGCTTGCGGGTAACTTCCTGCCTGATGCCGAGGACGCGATACGCGCGATGATCGATTCGAAAGGCCGGGGGATGGAGATATCCGACGAGGAGATGGTCGACGCCGCGAAGATGCTTCTGGAAGAGGAGAGGCTGGACATACTTCCTGCCTCGGCGAGCGCTCTGGCGGGAATACGACATCTCGAGACGAAGACCCACACATTCGTGCTTGTCGCGACCGCCCGTGGAGACCTCCTCGAGACTCGTTGAGCGGCATCACGTGCATTGTATCATTTTGGACGTTTGCTAGGGTGCCGGTTCAAGTCAGCCAAGATATTAATATATCTTCGTTTATGCCAGACTGTATGTGCGAGATAGCTGGTCGCAGAGTAGGTGTTGTTCTTCCGTTGGTCCTAGTCGCTCTGCTCGACCTGCGAATCGTGCACCCCTGACGGATTGCCCGTTTTCGCGGGTTTCCGGTCGGGTGTGATGAGGTGTGTGTAGAGATGAATGGTTCGAGGGCCGTCGTGGAATTGCTCGAGGGACAGAAGGTCGAAGTCCTATTCGGCATACCGGGAGGAGTGCTCCTCCCGCTCTACGACGAGCTGGTGGATACGAAGATGAGACACATCCTCCCCAGGCACGAGCAGTGCGCGGCCCACATGGCTGACGGATACGCACGCGTGTCGAAGCGCCCGGGTGTGTGCATAGCCACATCAGGGCCGGGGGCGACGAACCTCGTCACAGGGGTCGCCACTGCGTTCATGGACTCTTCTCCTTTGATTGCACTGACGGGGCAGGTGGCGACGGGTGTCCTCGGGAACGACGCATTTCAGGAGGCCGATTCATTCAGTCTGATGATGCCTATCACCAAACACAACTTCAGGGTGACGGATTCGAAGACCCTTCCCGAGGTGATGAAGAGGGCGTTCCTGATTGCCACCACTGGGAGGTATGGTCCGGTCCATATCGACCTGCCTATCGACATACTCCAGGAGGAGATATCCGATGAGGCCATGAAGAAGCCGGTCAGGGTTCCGAAACCGAAGCGAAACCTCTCCGGCCTGCTAGATGCCATCAAGCTTCTCGAAGGAGCGGAGAGGCCCACCATCCTCGTCGGAGGAGGAGTCTCGTGGTCGCGAGCAGGCCCTGAGATTGCTCAACTGGCCGAGCTCCTCACCGCGCCCATAGTGACGACCTTGATGGCTAAGGGAGCCATACCCGAAGACCATCCGCTCGTCCTTGGAGTCTGTGGGATGCACGGCAAGCAGGTCGCCAACTATGCCCTCAACAACTGCGATGTCCTTCTAGCCATAGGGACCAGGTTCAGCGACCGGGTGACCGGGAAGCTGAGCGAGTTCGGAACGAAGACGAAGATCGTGCATGTCGACATCGACTCGTCCGAGATAGGCAAGAACGTCAAGGGCAGGGTCGGCCTGGTCGGAGATGCATGGACCGTTGTGAACGCGCTGATCGCGGGTCTTCAGAAACGCAAGAAGAGAGCGACTTGGAAGGACCGTATCATCGAGCTGAGAAGGGAATGTACCTGCGACTACAACCTGAGATCCGACCCGATCAAGCCACAGAAAGTCATACACGAGCTCTCGGACATTCTGCCAGGAGACGCCATAGTCACGACGGAGGTGGGCCAGAACCAGATGTGGGCCTCGCACTTCTTCAGGTGTAACGGCAAGCGGATGTTCATCACATCAGGCGGACTCGGTACGATGGGGTTCGGGTTCCCGGCCGCTCTCGGGGCCAAGATCGCTCGGCCTGAAAGCGTCGTCACGGACATCGCTGGCGACGGGAGTCTGCAGATGGTCTCCCAGGAGTTCTCGACGGCGGTCGAGAACGACATCCCGGTGATGATATGCCTGTTGAACAACGGATGGCTCGGCATGGTCAAGCAGTGGCAGAAGCATTTCTACGGATCGCGCTATCTGGCGACGAACCTCGGGAAGTCTCCGGACTTCGTGAAGCTTGCGGAGGCGTACGGGGCGGAGGCTATAAGAATCGAGAAGCACTCCGAGGTTGCGGAAGCCATCAAGAGAGGCACAAAGTCCGACGTGCCGATACTACTCGATTTCGTAGTCGATCCCGAGGAGGATGTACTGCCCATGACGCCGCCTGGGAAGAGCTCGGACGAGTGGATAAAGGGCAGATGCAGATGGAAGGGAGGTGGCAAGTGAAATGGAAGTCATCACGATGCTCACGTACGATCAACCAGGCGTGATGCAGCGGGTAATGGCCGAGTTCACGAGGAAGAAGGTCAACGTGGATACTATCGTGGTGGGACCCTGCGAGATGCCGGATAGATCCCGGATAGTGATATCGCTCAGGGACCGCGAGACGGCCCTGGGAGTCATCGAACACCTCAGGGGACTCCAGGAGGTCATCGAGGCCGACATGGTCGACCACAGACGGCATGAGGGGTACGCCATCATGCTCAGCAAGGGCGGCGTGTGCCGCATCACGGGTTCCGTGGAAGAGGTGGAATCCGTCATCAAGAAGAGCCAGCCGGACAAGTACATAGAAGTTGTCAATGCGATATAGGATCAGCACGAAGGTGATGAAATGGCCAAAATATACTACGACAAGGACGCCAGCCTCGACGCCCTGAGGGGAAAGAAGGTGGCAGTGATTGGATATGGAATACAGGGGAGGGCACAGTCGCTCAACCTGAAGGACAGTGGTATCGATGTCGTCGTGGCCCAGAAATTCAAAGACGAATACTACGAGCGGGCCAAAGCCGACAAGATGGAGATAATGGACATACCCGAGGCGGTCAAGGGCTCGGACATCGTTATGATGCTGATCCCGGACGAAGTGCAGAAGGAGGTCTACGACAAGGAGGTCGCGCCACATCTGCGCGAGGGCATGGTGCTGGATTTCGCTCATGGCTTCAATATTCATTTCAAACGGATCGTTCCGCCTGGATTCGTCGACGTAATCATGGTCGCTCCGAAGGGACCAGGCGCACTCGTCCGCGAGACTTTCGAGGCCGGGAACGGCGTTCCCGCGCTCATAGCGGTCCACCAGGACTACTCGGGCAAAGCCAAGGAGACCGCGTTGGCCATCGCGAAGGGCCTGGGTGCGACGACGAGGGGAGTCATCGAGACGTCATTCGAGGAGGAAACGGAGACGGACCTTTTCGGCGAACAGGTCGTGCTGTGCGGTGGCGCGAGCGAATTGATCGAGTCGGCGTTCGACTTCCTTATCAAGAGTGGATACCAACCTGAAATCGCCTACTTCGAGGTACTCCATGAGCTCAAGCTCATAATCGACCTCGTTCAGAAGAGTGGGATCGAGGGCATGTGGAAGAACGTTTCCAATACCGCCGAGTATGGGGGCAGGACCAGAGGCGCCAGGATAATCGACCCTGCAACGGCTAGCGCGATGAAGAACGTACTCGCGGACATCAAGTCGGGCAGATTCGCCAAGGAGTGGGTGGACGAGTACGAGGCTGGGATGCACACACTGACGAAGCTCAGGCAGGATGGCGCCAGGTCGCAGATAGAGGTCGTCGGCACGGACATCAGGAAGATGTTCAAGTAAGTGCACACCCCAAAAAGCTCTGGATGCAGAAGTAATAGATACCTGATGGTCGAATCTCGTCGAAGGAGTTGGAACGGATTTGAGCGGCGACGTTGCACCTCATGGGCTCTTCGGCAAGTTCGCGGCCGAGGGCAGGACCTTCCTCGGTGCGGTCTGTGATGGCAGCGTAGCCGAGTTGGACGCGGACCGGATGTCAGACCTGTTCGACGGCGCCCCAGGGCGCGCCGTCAGGTCTCACGACGCTGGAGCAGTGAAGGTGCTGTCCCCGGTAGACCGACCGTCCAAGATAATCTGCATCGGCCTGAACTACAGGAGCCACATCGATGAGATGGGCTGGGAGGCGCCCTCCTCTCCGATCATATTCGCCAAACCGTCATCTGCTATAATCGGCCCGGGCGAGGACATAATTCTTCCATCAATGTCGAGAAGGGTCGATTACGAGGGTGAGTCTGCGATAATCATCGGCCGTCGCGCGAGCCATGTATCGAACGGGAACCAGTTCATCTTCGGATACACGGCGTTCAACGATGTGACCGCCCGCGACCTGCAGGAGTCAGATCCTGACTGGACCCGGGCGAAGGGGTTCGACACATTCGCTCCCATCGGACCTCTGGTTTCAACCGCTCCACCGACGACAGTAACGACCCGCCTGAACGGGAGGACCGTGCAGAGGTCGCCCACCAGCGATAGGGTTTTCGACGATAACACCCTTGTGGAATACATCTCAACAATCATGACCCTCGAGCCGGGCGACATAATCGCCACGGGGACGCCATCTGGAATATCCCCGATGAGCGAAGGCGATGTCGTCGAGGTCGATCTCGACGGTGTGGGGATATTGAGCAACCCCGTTAGGAAGCACGGGGTTCGAGGAAGGGGTTGATGCGATATGCAGATCCAGCCGACAGAGAAGATATGGAAGAATGGAGAGTTGATTCCGTGGGAAGAGGCAACTGTGCATGTCCTGAGCCATGGGCTTCACTACGGCACTGGCGTATTCGAGGGAATAAGATGCTATGAGACGCAGAAGGAGCCTGCGATATTCAGGCTAAAGGAGCACATGATGAGACTTCACACTTCCGCCAAGGCCATCAACCTCAGCATACCGTATCCCGTCGACGTGCTCTCCAAAGCCGTGAAAGACGTCATCAACGCCAACGGATTGAAGGCATGCTACATCCGGCCGATATCGTTCTTCGGCTTCTCAGGCATAGGGGTGAACCCGCTTGGCTACCCCGTCGAGACCTTCATCGTCGCTTTCCCGCTCGGAGCGTATCTCGGCGAGAAAGGCATCAAGGATGGCATCCGTATCCAAACCTCGTCATGGAGGAGAATACCCAGCACGAGCGGCCCCGCAACCGCCAAAGTGTGCGGAAGCTATCTCAACAGCGCGCTTGCCGTCATGGAGGCCAAGCAGAATGGACTCGACGAGGCAGTCCTTCTCAACGACGAGGGCATGGTCGCCGAGGGATCAGGAGAGAACATCTTCATGGTGAGGGGCGGACGCGTGTCCACACCCCCGCTTAATGCAGGGATACTCCCAGGCATAACGCGGGATTCGGT
>JAEHCN010000067.1 GCA_020696395.1 Thermoplasmata archaeon
CATCTTCCCGATCTTGATTGGAGGGAAATCTGCGTGTGGCCAGACCTTGGTTATGTCCAGTATGTCGAAACGGTAGTCCTTCGCCTGCTCGGGGGTCATTATCTGCATCTCGAGGGTCCAGGATGGGTGGTCTCCCCGGGCTATCGCATCGTACAAGTCCCTCGTCGCGTGATCAGGGTCCCTGCCTCGCACGACTTCCGCCTCCTCTCTAGTGAGGTTCTTTATTCCCTGGTCAGTCTTGAAGTGGTACTGCACCCAGTAGTATTCCTTGTTCTCGTTGTACCACTTGTACGTATGACTGCTGTACCCGTTCATGTTCCGGTATGTGGCGGGAATACCGCGATCGGAGAACAATATGGTGACTTGGTGGATCGATTCCGGCGTGAGTGACAGGAAATCCCAGAATGCGTCTGGGTCCTTGAGATTGGTGCCGGGATTCCGCTTCTGAGTGTGTATGAAGTCCGGGAACTTCATCGGGTCTCGGATGAAGAAGACCGGCGTGTTGTTGCCCACCAGGTCGTAGTTTCCTTCCTCCGTGTAGAACTTGACGGCGAAACCTCGTGGGTCGCGCTCTGAATCCGCAGACCCCTTCTCCCCGCCAACGGTCGAGAACCTGACGAACACATCCGTTCGCTTACCGACTTGGGAGAGAAACTTCGCCTTCGTGTACTTCGTGACATCCGCGGTGACCTCGAAGTATCCGCCTGCGCCCGCACCTTTCGCATGCACAACGCGCTCTGGGATACGTTCGCGGTCGAAGTGCCCCAACTTCTCAAGCAAGTGAACATCCTCGATGAGGACGGGCCCTCTCTCTCCAGCGGTCTTGCTGTTCTGGTCGTCTCCAACGGGCATGCCGAATGCCCTAGTGAGTCTCTTCTTTCTTCCATCACCACCCATGGCTGATTCCTCCAGGTGCTTAATCACTAATCGCGTAGTTGATATTAAGTGGTTGCGACATGCATTTTCGTTCGTGGTCTCCGATGGAAATCTGATGGCCATCCTCGGACGCTTCGCAATCCCGCCAAGCGGTTTCCATAGGCGCTTGTTCGTGGAAAGAGATTTCTTTGTCGACGTCATTTCAGCGATGGAATAGCGTATGGTGGTCGGTAAGCAAGATCGGCTCAAAGCTTGGCATGGAGAGGACTGGCATACACCGCGGGGACGGTTGATACGAGATATCGTCTATGCCATCGATACTGGCCTTATAACGACGGTCGCCTTCCTCGCGGGTGTCTCTGCCCTCGTGGAAACAAATGACAGCATAGTATTGGCTGGTATGGCTCAGATTTCTGCAGGCGCTATAGCGATATTCTTCGGTGCTTTCATCTCGACGAAGGCGCAGAAGGATTTCTTCGAAAGTCAAGTGCGAAGGGAAACTCAGGAGATCGAGGAGATGCCTGAGAAGGAAACTCAAGAGATTCGCGAGATCTTCGAGGAATACGGTTTCTCTGCAGAGGAGCAGGATACGGCGGTTAAAAGGATCACGAGCGATAAGGAACTGTGGCTGAAGTTCATGGTTCAGGAAGAGATTGGCATATCGCCGGGACAGATTGATGACCCTTGGAGGATCGGCGCCACTGCATCGCTATCCTTTCTGGTCGGAGCGTTCCCCGCAATACTGCCGTTCTTCATAATGTCGACGCCTGAGAGCGCGCTTATGGTTAGCGCGTCCACGATTCTTGCCTTCCTGTTCTTGCTAGGGATATGGAAGACGAAGCTTACCAAGATGCCTAGGCTGGAAAGTGGACTGGAGACCTTAGCAATCGGGGGAATATCGTGCGGTCTGGGGTTTCTGTTCGGTAGAATAGTTCATCTTCTAGTGGGTTGAGCCGGATCTATACTTGGATGACTGGCCAGATCTAAATTTCGCGATTCTAGCACCTAGCTAAACCACTTACACGCATCTTTCTGACACGGCTGCCCAATCATTCATCGAATGTCTCTCTCACACGCGGCGTCCGCAACCAGACGATGATTGAATGGTCCGGTGATATCGCGAAATCCACCTAATCTCCGCTTGGTTCCAGAAATATAGAAAGCATGCCACCCACCCCCTAGCTCATATAGGGAGGGGTCGGTGGCACGGATCTAGCTAAGATGTTTGTACTCTTCCGAAGTACCGTCTGCAGCCCTTTCTAGGGCGTGGATCCAGCACCTGTTAGGTCAGAGTGTTCGTGTCAGTGTTTCCGCATCCGAACAGGTAGGGAAGGCGTCCTCTGCCACCACACCGCACAAGCCTTCTAGGAACTGTACGTACTCTTCGTATTCTATCACGCCATCAGGGCTTGTCACCCTGATCTGGGCATGGATCGTGACTTCGTCTCCAGATTCGTACGCCGAGGGAAGGTCCGTGCGAACACCTCCGACGATTATATATGCATCTTCCAGAAGGACTGGCAGGCCAATACTGACCCTCAAGGCGGATCCGTTGTACCAGGAACTCGCAGGAGTCGGGACAGAAACGACTTCGCTCCCGACATAAACCACATCATTGTAGTCCCAGCTGACACCGCCGACCGTCATATCCCACGGAACGTAACCACCGGTAGCACCACTCGAGACGTATGGAATTGTCAGATTCGCAATGGCGAATCTAATGGCGGCTCCATCCTCATCATACAGGTCGAGATTATCCACTGTGTCCAAATGAACATTGGTTGTGTATGAGAATTTCACATACGTGCCTCGTGCGTGGTACGCCATCGCTTTCACGTTCGTCGATTTCTTGACATCGTACTCGCCGTCGAAATCTCCGATGTAATGCACGAGGGAATCGCTGGCCTCATCGTACACAAGGTAATCCGTTTCACTATAGACATTAGCACTCAACGCATTGCCCTCGGCGATAGACATCGCTGGCAGCAGGAACGCTGCGCTGCTAGCCATGATCGCGCATACGGACAGCGTCACAGCCAAGATTGCCACTCTATCCGAATGCTTCTTCCGGCTCCCGTCAGCTATGCTCTTTCCGAGTTCGCTTTCGAACTTCCGCTCCAACTTCTCACTTCCTCTTGTAGGGGCGTAGCCCAGAAGGGTCGCAGGCCCGTCTAGGTCGTCCCCTGATGCTCGCAACCGCGGTGGCGACCAGAGATGAACCGGTCGAGATGTTTCTTCACTCTGCCGCCTGTAGCTTGCGTAGGGAAGCCAGTCGAATGCATTCGCCATTAGGTTTGTGGTACAATTCTCGAAGAATAGAACGAAGACAGAACCGTAGGAGCCGTATTCGAACTTCAGGTGCTGGCTAGAACTTGATTTCTCGGTTTCTGCACCGAGCTAAACTCCTTATCAGCTTCTTTCTTGGCGATTCATTCCCTCGTGTCAGGAGGTCAGGTAGCAAGGACAAGACAAGGTATAAGTAGGGTGCAAACGGTGAGATTCTATTGTGGTTCGAATGGCCAAGAGAATGAGGATTATCGGGGCAATCGCTGTAATATTCTTTCTACCTCTAGCAGGAACTTCTCTATCGACAACCCCTGCTGAAGCGGCTCAAACCTACACGCCGCACGATGTGATTCAGATAGACGATGACTCTGACTTTGTCGCCGAGAACGGCATCACAGGAGGGCAGGGTACTGAAGAAGACCCTTACGTAATCGAAGGTTGGATCATCAATGCCTCCATGGCTGCTGGGTCTGCGGGGGGCATAGTGATTAGCCACACCGATGCCCATTTCAAAATCCGGAATGTGCGTGTCGAAACGGGAGGGGCGCTGTACAACGGGATTTGGCTGTCAAATGTCAGGAACGCATGGATCGAGGATTCAGTGTTGGTCGACAACTATGAGGGGATTACACTCAACACCACGGTCAGTGTGACTATCAAGAACAACACTCTCACAAACAACTCCTTCTCCGGAGTCTATGCGGTGGCTTCCGAATACGTCGATATTGAGCTCAACGAGATCAACGGCTCGAGACATGGCGTGTACTCTCACCTTTGCGAGCAGGTCCAGATAACAGACAATGTCATATCTGACAATGAATATGGGGTGTACCTGAACTGCTCGTCGGACTCATCGATTTCAGGGAATGACATCGCGGGAAATCAATATGGGATATATCTGAAAGAGTGCAATGACATTGACATGAATTCCAATTCGCTGGTCGGCAACGATGTTCCGGTTTACGATAGCAGCGGTCCGAATGGGGATGACGATACGGACTCACTCGTCGTTCCGGGCGTATTGATTGCAGTATTCGCCGCAGTCGTAATCGTTGTTTGTGCTGTTGTGGTCGTCCTCGTGAGACGCAGAAAGTGGCTCAGATAAGCGCAATGGTGATCCTAACGGTCGAAATTTGACCAGTCTCGATGACGAGAAGTCTTCTGCTATCACAAGTCGCCTCCTCCGCCCCTATGGCCTTTTCTCATACTGAGTTGGATTCAAATCGGAGATACCGAACGAACACAGCGCCTCATTCAAATCTCTGAGTGCGGGTATGGACTCCTTGTTGACGACCCCCCTGACGCAAGAGTATACGTAAGAGGCCCGGAGAGAGACTCCTACGGCACTCCGTTCGCAGCGCTTAATCATACCGCACTTCGAGAAAGTTCGGAGTCACGAAAAGATGCGGAAATGGGGAAGGGGTTTTGTCGGCAAGGTACTAGTCCTAATCACAACACTTCAGTATGTTCCTTGCCTTGTCCTCGTCGCTGACGGCTAGCGCCATATGCACACGATTCGAGTCCTTGTCGAGCATGTAGGCGGCATCGATATTGACGCCTTCCTTGGCGAGCTCTGCCGAGATTCGGGCGAGCTCCCCAGGTTTGTCCTCGAGCTTGGCCACAAGCAGGTTCCTCTCGGAGAACTGCATACCCGATTGGCTGAGGATTCGCTGGCTCTTCTCGGGATCGGACGTGACGATTCTCACGACCTCTGCGCTGGGCTCTGTCGCGATTGAGCGTATGTTCACGCCGTCCTTCTGAAGAACCTCCGATACCCGCGCGAGCTCTCCCGGCTTGTTCGCCAACTTCACGCTAAACTCTTTTTCCATTTTCCTTTCCTCCTTTCACAAGAACAAGTGCGCAAAAGACCTCCACCATATAGGAGACAGAGAAGAATCACGTCTTGACCCGGTGCAATGTTAACCATGGGGCTTCGCCGTACAAGCTTGTGCTGCTGCTACACGAATAGAAGGTACCAACTGAGGTTGGCTTAAGGCGGGCGCATGAAAGGGAATGCATGGGGAGCAACCTACTGAGGAGGTCATGGACAATTCGAATGTGGAAGGTTCTGAGACAGTCGCCTCGTCTATCGCGTCTTTGAGGGCCTCCGGAAGACCGGAGCTGAACCCCTCGATTTCCGCCTCCATGGCCCCTCTCAGCCTCTTCTTCACCGCCCCTGCGGCCTTTTCTCATGGGTGCGACATGCGAACTCTGGGCGGATGGCTCATCTCGATCACAGAGGATCGGCGCCGAGCTAGATTTCGGATGTGTGTGGGATCGCTGTGGGGGCGGACTCTGCGTCTGTCCGACTCTTCTTGTCCCCCAAGCCAATGATTAGGGGGTCCGCCGGCCCCGTGCTGACATCCTCAGAGGCGATACTGGAACTAGGAACCTCAGTGGAATGAACTGGCTTGCTGACCGATACGTTGTTTGCGGGGGGCCTGTCTTCATTCACTGGTCTGCTCCGAGTGATGCCGAGCAATGATTGCACCATACGAGACAAGGCAACGGCTACGGAGTGCCCAGAGGACAGGTGCTTGGAGCGACTGTGGAGGTGAAGGAAGCAGGTCTCTGCGCCCCATTCGCGCCTCGCATAGCGTTTCAGCTCGATAGGGGCGCGGTCCTCTTTCCATCTTCTAAAGCTCTCCGCTAGGAGTAAGTCCAGGGACATCTTATCAGTTGAACCGCGACCGAGCCAGTAAGCCTTCTGCCTCCCTTGGCCGGGCCTATATGAGAGCCGCCTTGGGGCGGCAAAGGTTTTTTAGGTCCTGCGTGATGTGACTGATTGTGAATCTTCTCGACACCCGACTAAGGATACAGCATCCGTGCCCGTTCTGCGACTTCTCATCGTCCTTTCCGGATGCGGAGATGGTCCTCTGGTGCAACGGTTCAAACGAGATTTTGCAGATATCCGCCTCGGATTCCTCCACACTCCCGAAGATGCTGAAAGCGGCTAGGAAGCTGCTGAGCGCTCGAGAGATGATCCAGGACGGGCGCTCTGCCATCACGATCTCGCGCAAGTGCGCGTGCGGGGATTACGGGTCAGTCATGTCCGTCGCCGGCGAGTGCGATGTCTGGCTGATTCCTCCGGTGACATATCTCAATGGCTGGGAGACCCACCGGGTTTTGTCGGTTGGCAGAGCGTCGCTTCAGCGTTTCGTCGCCGAGGTGAAGCGGACGGGAAAGGTACAGGTTATATCTCACCAGTCCAGAGAGGATCTTGACGTGGTCAATAATCTCTCCGTGATACCATTTCACTTCTTTGGAGGTCTGACGCCTCGGCAAGTCCGTGCACTCGTGCTGGCTTTCGAGAACGGCCTCCTCGAAATCCCAGCGAAGACCAGAATGGATCGGGTCGCCAGAGGCGAGGGGGTCTCCAGGTCGACCTTTGGGGAGCATCTTAGGAAAGCCCAGCTGCAGCTGGTCAGGAACTCGTATCCCTTCCTGAAGCTCCGCGACGTTGGCGTGAAGCAGGAGTAGACTGCGGAGAATCGACTTTAAAACGAGACGTCTCGCCATTTCTCAATCAGAGGGGTTTGGCACCGGGATACAAACCTTTTCATCGCCTTTCTTCGTGAAATACGAGGTTCAGGTTGTACGACATACAGACCCGAATCGAGATTATTGTCGCTTCTTGTCCAAGAGGACCTTCAAGTTCCTTGGAAATATGCTCAGGTCGAGGCCGATTCTCTTCAACTTCTTCTGCATCTCCGCGGCCTTGTCGCCCCCGAACCTGCCCCGGAGAAGATATGCGGTCTCCTCTTCGCTGAACTCTCCCCGGTCCTCGCACCAATCGACAACATTCTTGTCGTAGGGACAGGCCCTCTGACACCGCATGCAACCGATGATTGAGTTGTGGGACGAAGCATCTACCCATTTGGGGAAATCGTGCTTCACGTCCTTCTCGTTCAGGTATGTGAGACACTTCTCAGCACGGATTAGGAACTTGTTCTTCTCGATGGCGCTGGTCGGGCAGGTCTTGATGCATGCACTGCACTTCGCACACAATGGAAGCGCCTCTTTGTCCTGCCAGTTGTCGATCGGGCTTTGGTAGTCGGAATAGAACGCCGTGAGTTGGTGGAAACTGCCATACTTCGGGATGTATGTGATGTTGTTCCTGCCGTACTTGGCCAGGCCACTCCTGACGGCAAGGAGCTTGACTGGCAACACGGCCCTGAAGAGCTTGTACTGCCTTGGCTTAAAAGCTCTCCTCAATTCGTGTCTGGCTCGCCTGACCACCTTGTCCGTGTCAGGGTAGTTCGGGGGGACTAAAGCCCGCACCTCATGACCCTCCAAGCGGAAAGTCGTGCGTAATATGGGCCGCGGCATCGCGACGACGATTATCGACCTCGCATTTGGCAGGCTCTTAGGCAGTGTCGGTGTGAAATAGGGGTCTTCAAATTCGCGGTAGAAGTCCTCGTCGAGCAGCCCTTCGTTGTGCAACGACCTGATCTCCTCGCCGAGCTCTTCGAGATGCTTGGCTGAGACGACGCTTCCATAGCAGTCATTCTGCTCAAGACGTCGGATGAACAATGGCTTCTCTGGCATAATATCTCGTCACCACGTGATGACGGTCGCGGCTATTAGAAAGGTGCCGTCCCGGAGCGGCTCTTGCGAATGCCGCGCCCCCCTTGCGCTGCGGTCCTATGTGGGCTAGACCCAAGGGGGACCTGTGTCAGGTTCGACCGAGGTGCGGCTTTGCAGGTGAGCCGGATTTGAACCGAGAAGTCAATGCCCTTTGCGGTCGCAGGCGTCTCTGTGGCCTGCGCTCGATTGCATTTCCTCGAGGTTCCTCGCGCTGAAAGGCGACATCTCCCTCAGCTTCTTGACTATGCCAGGGAGCGCTTCGACGATGTAACCAACATCGTCGTCCATGTTGCTCCTGCCAAGGGTGAATTGGATGGCGCTCTGCGCCTCCTCAGTGGGTATCCCACATGCCAGCAGGACATGCGATGGAAGCAGGCTCTTCGACGTACACGGCGAGCTGGAGGATACTGATACGCCCATCATATCGAGGTTGAGAAGCATCGCCTCCCCCTCGACGTAACTGAACCTGAAGTTGGCGTTTTGCGGGAGTCTCAGGGTCCGATGGCCGTTTAGGAAGGCGTCCTCCACCCGGCTCTCGATGCCGTCTATCAGCCGGTTCCTAAGCTTCGTCAGTCTCTCGCCCTCGCCGTCCATCTCACTGGTGGCAATCTCCGCTGCGGCTCCGAACCCCACTATGCTCGGGATGTCCTCTGAGCCCGGCCTGAGGCCTCTCTCCTGGCCCCCGCCCTGCGTCACGGCCTCGAGGGATGTGCCATCCCTGACGAACAGCGCCCCGGCCCCCTTGGGTCCGCACATGTCGTTCGACGACATGGTCATCAGGTCTATCCTGGTACGCTGCAGGTCGATTGGTATCTTGCCAGCAGCAGCCACGGCGTCCGTGTGGAATATGATGTCCTTGCCTTCGAGTATACCCGCGATCTCGTCGACCTTCTGTATTGTGCCTATCTCGTTGTTCGCGTACATCACGGAGACCAAGGTCGTGTCGCTCCTGATGGCCCGTTCCAGCTCTCCGATGTCGACCGAGCCGTCCCTGTCGACAGGAACGTGGGTGACATCGAAGCCGCTCTTCTGGAGGAACTTCACGATGTTCAGGACCGAAATGTGCTCTATCGTGGAGGTCACGATGTGCTTGCCCCTCCTCCGTGCCCTCAGAGCGGCACCCTTCATGGCCATGTTGTTTGCCTCGGTCCCACCCGATGTGAACACGATCTCCTCCTTCCTGCTCGCGTTGATCAGTCTCGCGACCTTCTCACGGGCGTCCTCCATCGCCTTCCGCGGTTCCCTGCCTGTGTTGTGGAGCGACGAAGGGTTGCCGTACAGGTCGGAGAAGTAAGGCGTCATTGCCTCCAGAACCCTGCCGTCGACAGGGGATGCGGCGGCATGATCCATGTACACCGTCTTCCTCCGCTGGTTCGTCGTGGTCATATCTCCCGCCTCCTTGCACCCTATTGTTCCGCGTGCCCGGCT
>JAEHCN010000012.1 GCA_020696395.1 Thermoplasmata archaeon
TTCCGGCGACCCGAGCTGTCCAAAGACTTCGTAGAAGCCTATATACACAACAAGATCCACAGGGAGATAGTTGTAGGGGCCAAGAGTCGATTCCACACCAGGGAAGTATTGACTTTTGAACCGAGGAATCACATACTCCTCATACGGATTGATGCCATCTTCGTGACTTACGACGGCAGCCTCAACGGCTTCATCGATATCGTGTATGCGGTCGAAGTACTCGAAGTTCGTGACAAAGACAACTGCGAACAACACGAAGGCCAGCCAGAAGAATGCGGACACGACAACGATGTGTCGCTTCAGCACAGAGATGACGCGCCCTACATAGACACGACGGGTGCCGACTACCCACATCAGGAGGAGCCCGGCGAGTATACCGTTGTAGAATATGTCAATCAATCGATACACCTACCCAGCGGCTAGCTGCATACTAGGTCGTCGGACCCCACGTCGCGCCTCCTCGTCTGTCGGACGGTTAGCCAACCCGCGGCGGCTATAATAAGGTTCCCAGATAGTGACGCACGAATCCCGTTCAGTGGTATCCCGCTACGGCGGGAGAATCGTCCCTGCTCTTCTTCTCGGCGTCCTTGTGAAGTACCTTCAGCTGCGCCTCCAGCCTCTCGGCCTCCTTGCATAGCGGTTCGACGTTAAGGCTCAGATGCATGATCATCTGGTCGATCGCGGTGAGTATAAGGGCGGCGGCTCTCGCATCGGCCATGTCCGGCCTGGCCTCCGCCAATAGAGTGACGACGTCCATCCCACGCCTGCGACCTTCGTTGAGCAGCACACCGGCAGTGCCCGATATCACGCCTTCGATGAAGGGTTTCGCATCCGCTCTCCTGAGCATCTCCTCCGCCCTCTCGGTGCTAGCGATGCCGTACACGGATATCTCGCCTCGGCCCTCGCCGACATCCTCCTGTTCATCACCCTCGATAATCAGACCACCGGCCGATATTATGAGGCTGCATTTCTGCTGATGGGCGAAGTTCATCACTGCCCTTCCGAGCGGGCGGAGCATCGCCGCCGAGGGCTGGAGCTCCGTCGAGAACACAACGACCTGCTGCCCACCGTCTTTAAGGTGTGGCCTCGCGTAGACTCTGGCAGGTCCAAGCGGTTCCGAATTGCGTATGAGAGAGACTGTAGGGAACAGGTTGGAGTCCATCACGGCTATGTACTCCATCTTCAGAAGAGCGATCAAGTAGTTGGCGACTATCGAACTGACGAGACCCACACTGGGAAAGCCATCTATTATGACGGCGTCTCTGAGGTCCATCTTCTTGAACTCTACGATCTCAATCTCTTCCATCGTTAACAACAGGTGGAATGCGGAATACGGCCTTAAAGCGTTCGCAGCACCCGACCGGTTCACACAGATTCCGGTCTCGAGGTCTCAGCCAAGGTTTTATACGGGGGCGGCTTATGTGTCATCCGGCCAGATGGGCCGGTGGCTTAGTCAGGATATAGCACTGGCCTTCTACGATCCTCAAGGGGATCGAAGACAGCCAGTGGTCTCGGGTTCGAAAGGCGCGGACGCGCCCGAAATTCCCGACCGGCCCGCTGCGCCCCATCAAAAGGCATATAAAAACGAAGCGATTTACTGCCAAACAGTCGCAAAGGGAGTCTGACGCATGAAGAGAAGTTCTCGCGCGTGGAAGAAGCGTGGAAAGCAGCGCTGGAAGTGGCGCAAGAAGAAGATGAGAAGGCGCAAGAGGGCTCAGAAGCTGAGAAAGAAGTAGACGATCCGCTGCGGCTGTACAACTCTCGGGGGTATGGGGTAGTCTGGTATCCTAACGGGCTCCAGTTATGGGAATGATTTCCGTTGGGTTTGCTGACCAGTGATGACTAACTGGAGCGATGACCCATGTCTGAACGCGTGGAGTCGCTCTCCACGTGGTGGAAACCCGTCGATGGGGGTTCAAATCCCTCTGCCCCCACCTTTATCTAATTCCTAACTGTGCCTTTTCTTCATCGAAATCGCGCCGTTAGGGCAAGAAGGAATGCACACACCGCAACCGAAGCACTTCTCCTTGTCAAACTCCAGGCGTCCGTTCACAATATTCCTCGCTTTGAAGTGGCATGTGTCTACACAAAGTCCACAGTCGTCACACTTATCGTCGTCTTGGGCTGCAATCATCTCGGACGAGACCACATAATCGCTGAACCCGAACTTCTGGAGCGCGGGGAATGTATGGCAGCAGCACGAGCAGCAGCTGCAGATGTACTGCGGTTCCTTCCCGTCGATGTCGCTAAAAGCTGTATGAACTAGCCCCGCCTCATGCGCTCTCCTTATAGCGTCGAGGGCTTGCTCAAGTGAGACCTCTTTCCCCCGTCCTATCTCGATTTGCTCGTCTGCTCCCTCGTTCATATAGATACAGACGTCGACTGGGGCGTTGCACGCCTTCACTCGGGTCCTGCACTCGCAGTCAATGATTGCGATTCTGTATGCCTTGCGTAGCAGCTTCTCGAAATTGTCTACGCATAGTATCATCTGCTTGCCCTCGATTTTGAAGTCGACAGTGATTGTCACGGCCTTCATCTCGGTGGTATACTTCCTCAACTCCTCCTCTGGCCAGAATTCTTTGTTTGGCATGGGTTCCTCGCAACGTGATAATGCCGGTGGATATCAATCTTTTCAACACTCTTCCCGAAATCTCTAAGTCGCTTCTTAAAATCTATTCAGTAGGTCGAATTCTGTACCGGGTGAATTCATTTCTTAAAGTGAAGTCTCCTCTCGGCACAGAATGATTGAAAAGGGTTTGACCCCGATACGAAATTCCGCTTGATTTTCCCAGACTTCTGACATACTGGCTCAGCAGAGGTTCAAATCCCTCTGCCCCCACCTTTATTGATGGTCAGTAATGTCCCATTTTCCGAAATCAAGGGGGATTCTGTACCGGGGGTGCTGGCACAGATTGGATAAATGCGCCCCGCAATCGGATTCTCAATTGTGCCTATTCTTCATCGATATCGCGCCGTTAGGGCAAGAGGGAATGCAAACACCGCATCTGAAGTGAGCGAACTCAGATTTAGCCTTTTCCCGACGGATACGTTTCCTCGACGCCGATTGGCACTCGACGGTCTTCAAAGGTCCGGCCATCAATCCCACAACGTGGTGCAACAAGTGCGAAAACAGATTGACACCGGTTTGGAGATCGGTGCCTGATTCGGGTCTTCCACTTGTGCCAATTATTTATCCGGTTATCACCTTCTCGCTGACATGCCTGGAATCGTGTTCCTGAGCACTGAAAGACTGCGGGAGATAGTCGA
Organism: Thermoplasmata archaeon; assembly: GCA_020696395.1. Classification (GTDB taxonomy): domain Archaea; phylum Thermoplasmatota; class Thermoplasmata; order UBA10834; family UBA10834; genus UBA10834. The sequence goes on from JAEHCN010000012.1 coordinate 3,268, forward strand.
GTTTTACACCTCGAGACTTGGCATGAATGTTTGGCTCGAGCAGGAAGACTGCACCATACTACAGTACGACAACCTCTTCCTCGGCTTCTGTCAGAGGGAGAAGGCGAACGTCGGGGGAATCATAACATTCTGGTTCGAAACGAACAGAGAGGTGGAGGAGAGATATGAGGACTTGAGTGACCTTGCGGAGAGTCCTCCCACGGAGAACGCTAAATACAGAATATACCATTTCTTTCTACGGGATCCCGAGGGGAGGAGGCTGGAGGTACAGAGGTTTCTCGACCGCTGACGCTCGGCCATCAACCCAGCAGGCATAGATGAAGAGACACCAGGATAGGGGGGGCGCGTGACGGAATGAACCCGGCCATATTGTTGTTGGCGCTGACGGCCGTCCCCCTGGGAATCGCCAGTCTCATTGAGTTCAGGTCGCAGAGTTCTCCCCGCGCCCTCTACGGCATGATTGGTGCAGGATGGTCCATGGGAGGCGTCCTCCTGATAGTGGTCGGAGTACCGGGCGTCATATTCTTCCCGGGCTTGATTGGCATAATGCTGTTCGGCACGCTGATGCAGCTCCGTCAGAACAAGGATAGGTTGCTGTACATCAAGGCGGGACTCCTAACGATCATCTGTGGATCACTTGCCGTCGGGATGGTGTTCCTATGAGCTTGAAAGGGCGACGACGTTTCTTCGTTGTCGTCGTCACGTACCTGTGCGTCTTCATGCTATACGGTATGTTCTTCGGCTATCCCGTCTCGCCGGCGAAACCCACGGAGATCTACGACTTCGTGATAGAAGATAATCGGTACTCCTCGCTCCCTCACATACATGAGACCGTCTATACAAACGGCAAGGGCTTCCTTGCGGTTGCGACAATCCGCACCATCTCAGCTCCGAACTCGGCCTTCAGCGCGGCCTTCGAACGGCTCGATTCCTACGCCGAGGACTACATCAAGGAGCAATACGGCGTAGATATCTCCATAGAGGAGATTTCGAGGGACGAGGCCTTTAGGATAGCAGGCCACACAGGGGTCAAGTTCACTTATTCCGTGACGAAACAGATGGCGATCGGGTTCCCACCGTTCGAGACTGTCCAAGATATCCAGTTGGCGGAGTTGGGTGCGATCGCATGGTTCTGCAACATCGATTTCGAGTCCGTGATCTTGATCTACGTTACGCCGCTCTACTTCGATGATGAGCCCGCCCTCGCCCTGCTATCGAACCAGGTCTTCTCGATGGTGGGAGAAGTCGAGTGTCATTGAGCGAAATACTTCGCAGGGCGACGGATGTCGCCCACCACTGTCGGCTCGGTTCGATGCCAAGAAGGTGCTGGAGCTCCACGAACAGACTTTCCTATTCCATTAGCTACAACCCTGTCGAGTAGGCATGTTGAATCACCGACCCGTAAGCGAATATTCGCGTGGATACGCGGGGATGGTTGCCGCGCCTCCCAACCCATTTACCAGCGTTCATTTCTCCTCCCGATAATTGTATTAATTATCACCTCATTCCTTAACCGATTATGGGGGTGATTCCGTGGACGAGCCTGAAGTAGCTGCGAAGAAGGAAGGCGCCTGGTTCCGCGAAATGATAGACCGGGAAACGAAGAACGACAAGATCGTGAGGGGCGCGCTGTTCGGCCCGATCGCCGCGCTTGTCGCGATCTCAGCGATACTAGCATTCTTTGTCGCCCACGAATTGCGCGATACCGGATTCTACACCGACGAGTTCGGAGCTCTCGAGAAGTTCCTGCTCTTCGGAGCGGGAGGATTCGCAGTCTCCCGGATAGCTCTCCGGATAGTCGTTCGGAGGAAAAACGTAATCCGTCCGTTGGACTTCGCCAGCATGATGATGTTCGTAGTCGCGCACGCCGTACTGCTCGCGGTCTTCCCGTTCGATTTCGCATATGTAGGCGACGCACTACCAGGGTATCTCTCGTGGACCGTTGGCTGGATTTCTGACGATTTGGGAGCCGTCCTTCTCGCCTTGGGAGCGGTCGGTGGTACTATCGGTGCGGCCTTTATCGGCGTCATTTACGTGCATGTGAAGAAACGGCTAGAGGAAAAACCAACCACTCCGTGACCGGTGCGACGCACGTGCCGTCACGCCTTGCTGCGAGGTTGAAGAAGCAGTGCTCCGCTCGGACATGGTGCGAGACACACACCGCATCCAAAACACTTGGAGCGTTCGAATCTCAGCTTGTCACCCACCATAGTGAGGGCGCCGAAATTGCATCTTTCAACGCATGCCCCACAGTCGTCGCACAAATCGGGCGAATGCGCGGCGACCATATCTGAGAACACGAGAGCGTCGTGATATCCGAGTCTCTGCATGGCGGCTATGCACTGGCAGCAGCACGAACAGCAGCTGCATATGTACTTGATGGGCGCGGATCCCCGTTCCACCAGCGCGACATGCATCAGTCCTTTCTCTGTCGTCTCCCTGAGTACGTCGAGCCCCTCCTCGACGGAGACCTGCTTTCCGAGGCCCTTCTCAATCTGCTGATCTGCCCCTTCATCGAGGAACAAGCACACGTCGAGCGGCCCGTCACAACGCTTCATCTTCGCCCTGCATTCGCACTCGCCAACGGCGATCCTTCGAGCGTCTCTCAGAATCCGCTCGGCTGCGTCGAGGCAGAGGATCTTCTGCCTCGCCTCGATCCTGATGTTCACTGGAATAGTCACCCCGGATATTTCGTCGAACTCCTTCGTGAGCTCTTCTCGTGTCCAGTCATCTCGAAGAGGCATGGGAACCGTTCGTGATGAGCCCCCTCCTCCGATATTAATGCTCCGCGAGTGAGCGGAACGAGCTGTTGACCGGGGCGCTCCTGGAACTCAATAAAGACGGACGGCATGCGGCACCGACGATTATGGACAAAGTATTAATCAGCCAGGTCGGATTCTCGACCATGCACAAGGTCGTGACCGTCGACATGGAGAAGGACATCCTCTCCGCGAACAGGAAGCTGGCAGACCAGAATCAGGCACTATTGGACGAGCATGGGATTCGCGCATTCGACTTCCTGGGTGCGATCGGTTCCGGCAAGACGCTCATAATCGAGAGGCTCATCGACAAGCTGAAGGGCGACGGCAAGAGATGCGCAGCCATCGCGGGCGACGTGGCCGGGGATGATGACTATCGAAGGTTTTCAGCACATGGGGTGGCAGCGGAGAACATCAGCACAGGCAAGGAATGCCATCTGGACGCCCACATGGTCGACCATGCTCTCGAGCGCCTGCCGCTTGACGACCTGGACTACGTCTTCGTTGAGAACGTCGGCAATCTCGTGTGTCCCGTCGACTTCCCCCTTGGGTCCCACAAGCGTGTGGTGGTGATAAGCGTCACCGAGGGAGACGATATGGTCCGGAAGCATCCAGCGATATTCGCCTTCTCAGATGTCGTAGTAATAAACAAGGTCGACCTTGCGGATGCAATGGAGGTCGACCCTGACTCACTGGCAACAGATGCCCGAAGGACCAACCCAAATGCGAAGGTCGTCATCATGAACGCGCGACAGGGAAAGGGCATCGATGACCTGGCAGAGGCACTAGGGCTGTAAGAGGAGCGCCCATGAGGATATCCATATATGGAATAGTACAGGGCGTGGGGTTCCGCCCTACCGTCTACCGCGTCGCCAACCGGATGGGGTTGAAGGGCTACGTTCTGAACAACGGCTCTAACGTCGAAGTCCACGTCGACCGAGACGCTGAGGAGTTCGTGAGGCGTCTCAAGGAGGCGCTGCCAGCACTCGCACGGATAGACCAGGTCGAGTTCACGGAATCCGAAGAACGCTTCGACGAATTCAGAATCATCGATAGCAGGAACGGAAGAAGAGTCTCGCTGATCCCAACGGACACGGCTCTCTGCGGCGCCTGCAAGAGCGATTTGTTGGAGGCTGGGAAAAAGAGACACCTGTTCCCGTTCACCAACTGCACTGAGTGCGGTGCCAGATTCACAGTCATCACCGATGTTCCGTTCGACCGCGGGAGGACGAGCATGTCCGATTTCCCGATGTGCCCTTCGTGCTCCAATGAATACGCCTCTCCGGACGATAGGAGGTTTCACGCGCAGACGATCTCGTGTCATCAGTGCGGGCCGAGGTACACGCTGCACGACGGCGATGGAAGAGACGTTCCAGGAGAGCCTTTCAAGGAGTTCGCGGACAGGATCGACGCCGGACTGGTGGGCATATTGAAGGGATGGGGGGGCATGCACATCGTCTGCTCGTTCTCAAGCGCCTCGAGGCTGCGGAAGTTATACCGTCGAGGAGACAAACCATACGCGGTAATGATGAGGGACATCGATGCTGCTAGAGAGTATGCCGAGATCGACTCGGCCTGTGAGGCGATCCTGACGAGCGCGCAGAGACCGATAGTGCTTGTAGACAAGAAGGAGAAGAAGTCCCGAGGACTCGAAGAGGTGTCCCCCGGCCTCGGCAATGTAGGTGTGATGCTACCTTGCTCCGCCGCCCACCAACTCCTGTTCACATATCTGAAGGAGGACGGGATCATAATGACCTCCGCCAACCCGCCCGGCGAGCCGATGGTGATAGAAAACGAGAGGGCTTTCGACCTCGGGCTCGACGCCTACCTCCTTCACAACAGGCGGATCATACACAGATGCGATGACAGCGTCATCAAGATGCGCGACGGCAGGCCGACCTTCACGAGGAAGTCGAGAGGTTTCGTCCCCGTACCTCTCGAAGCGAACCATGGTCGTGCGGTGATCGGTGTCGGGGCGCAGTGGGATGTCACGGGTTCGATCACAAGGAACCGCGAGATATTCCTCACCCAATACATCGGAGAGTCGCAGCAGCACCCGACGCTGCACTACCTCGGCGACGCGATCCACCATCTGGCGAAGCTGCTCGGGACCGAGGATTTCGACGCAATCGCGATGGACAAACACCCGAGATACTCCACGAAGATAATGGCGAAGCGCCTTGCGAAGGAGTATGACTGCCCCACGATCGAGACACAGCATTATCACGCGCACGCCGCGTCCCTCATGATTGATAGCAGGATTCACGATCAAATCGTATGCCTCGCCTGGGACGGTACAGGCTACGGTGACGACGGCGCCTCCTGGGGAGGGGAGACGCTCCTCGCTGATTTCTCGGGATACAAGCGGATCTGCACCCTCGAAGGCATACCACTGCTCGGCGGAGACAGGGCGGTCATGGATCCCAGGCGTGTCGTTACAGCGATTCAGCTCATGCTCGGAACGGACACGACCCACGCAGACGAGAGAGAGGCGGACATCTATTCCAAGCTGATGAGGAAGAGCGTCACCGCCTCCAGCATGGGCCGGGTCCTCGATGCAATATCCTGCATCACAGGCGTGTGCTGCAAGAGGTCATACGAAGGCGAACCCGCGATCAAGCTCGAACGCTGGCTCGCAGCCGGAAACGCCGAGTTGAGCTTCGATGTGGAGTTCGGGCAGAGGGGCGGCGTAGAATATGCCCGGACAGTCCAGATGTTCGCACAGTTGCTCGACATGCGACTCGAATCCGATGCTGAGAAGGCGGACGCCGCAGCCTCCTTTGTGAGGTCTCTCGCTACAGCGCTCGCAGAACGGGCATGCGACACAGCGGAGAGCGAAGGCATACCGCACGTAGGACTGACGGGCGGAGTGACATACAGCAATCCTATCGCGTCATGGGTGGAACGAACCGTTCGCGCCAGAGGGCTCGAGCTCCTCATCCACGAGAGGGTGCCGAACGGAGACGGGGGCATATCGGTCGGCCAGAACGCTATAGTCGGCGCAAAGCTCGGCTAAAGCTTTATCAACGGACCGTCCATACTGCCGGTTTGATGTGCCTTGCAGTCCCAGCCGAGATCAAGTCCATCGATGGAACCACCGCGAAGGTGGATTTCGGCGGAGTGATGAGACCGGTGAACATATCACTGGTCGACGCGAAGATCGGCGATTATGTGATAGTCCATGCGGGCTACGCGATCGAGATCCTCGACAAGGAGGAGGCGGAGAAGACCCTCCAGCTATTCAGGGACATACTCGCCCAGGAAGATGCAGGGGCTTAGGCCATGCACGAGTTTTCAGTCATGAGTCAGATCGTTGACGCAATCATGGAAGAGGCGAAGAAGAGAGAGGCCTCGAAGATAGAAGGCGTCACGATCGAGCTAGGAGAGTTCACGATGCTCGGGGAAGAGCAGATGCGGTTCTCCTTCGAGGTCCTCTCCAAAGGGACGATGATGGAGGACGCTACCTTGGTGTTTCGCACTACGGACGGGGAGATCGAGTGCGAATGCGGTTTCAGAGGAGGGATGTCACCATCTGACGATGCCGCTCACGGATCGACCCTCATCCTCGAGTGTCCGAAATGCGGAGGGGCGGCGGCCATCGTGGGCGGCAGGGAGTGTGTCATCAGGGATATCAGGATGGTGGTTCCCGATGTTTAGGTACAGAGACAGGGAGGTCTCGAAGAAGATAATGGGTGAGCTCGAGAAGATGGGGCTCGACATCACGCTGATGCACGTCTGTGGCACCCACCAGGACACGCTGATGAGGTTCGGCTTGGACGGGGAGTTCAGAAAAGCGGGAATCGACATACGCCAAGGTCCCGGATGTCCGGTGTGTGTCACGCCTCCAGAGGAGATCGAACAGGCCCTGGAGCTTGCACGCAAAGGAGTCACCATCGCAGCCTTCGGGGACCTCATGAGAGTTCCTGGCCGAGAGCAGTCGTTGGACGACGTCAAGGCAGAGGGCGGCGATATCAGAATCGTCTTCGGAATCGATGACGCGGTTGAGATGGCAAGAGACTCAGAAAACGAGGTTGTCTTCGTCGGTCTCGGGTTCGAGACGACCGCACCGACCACCGCGACCGCGCTGCTGGCCGACCCTCCTGATAACTTCTCCGTGCTGAACTTCCACAGGGTCGTGCCACCAGCGCTCAGAGCGATTGCATCCCTGGGCGAGATCAAACTCCACGGCATGATACAGCCTGGCCATGTCAGCACCATAATCGGGACGGAGCCGTACGAGTTCCTGTCGAAGGAGCATGGCATACCGCAAGTCGTCGCTGGTTTCGAACCGTTGGACCTCATGATGGGAGTCTACATGCTGGCCAAACAGATAGGTGAGGGCAGGGCGGTTGTCCAGAACGAGTACTCGCGCGTCGTTAAGAGGGGTGGAAACCCCGTGGCCCTTAAGGCCATGGAGGATGCCTTCGCCACATCGGATGTCCGATGGCGGGGATTCCCGGTGATACCGCGAAGCGGACTTGCGGTCAGGAGCACACTCGGGAAACACGACGCTGCTAAGAAGTTCGAGGACATTCTCGCACCAGTAAGAGATGCTGAATACAAGGAACCGGAGGGGTGCAGATGCGGGGAGATGCTCCGCGGACTTCTGACGAGCGAGGAATGTCCCCTTTTCGGGCGACAGTGTACGCCGTCCACACCGGTCGGCCCCTGTATGGTGTCGCGAGAGGGAAGCTGTTACATCTCACACCGATACATCAGAGGAGGAAGACGGCTTGACGAACATTAAACGGGTTGCCACTGGAATTCGCCTGACCGAGGCGTCGTATGCGCTGCACGCCCGTGGGTGAAATTGCCGGTGTTCCATTCTCGTTACTGAAGTGCGCGGGAACGACGGTATCGGGAATCGTCGATTATACGAATTTCGAATTTCGAGGCGGTTATCCGGAAAAGAAACTACGCTTCATTACGGGCGATGTTAACGATTATCGCTAAGAACCCTGCGTTTTTCGAAACATGGTCAACGAAAGCTATATTAAGGTCCCCTTTATTACAGCAACCTCGTCAGAATTGCCAGAACCGAGTGTGAGCGTCAGACGGAGGCGCTTCATTTCCGGGGCCACTCGGGCTGGATTTGATTCGACTAGCCCGAGCGAAGAGGGAAATCATGAGTTCATCCAAGTCACTCGAAGAGAACTCCGCTAAGAAAACGTCCGAGCAGGAGAAGAGTCCCGAAGAGCCTAGGGTCGGCGTTTTCGTATGCCACTGCGGCAGCAACATCGCTGGCACGGTGGACGTCGGAAAGGTAACGGAAACCGCGGAGAAGCTACCAGGGGTCGTCGTTGCGAAGGAGAACAAGTACACCTGCTCCGACCTTGGACAGGATGAGATCATAAAGGCGATCAAGGAGAACGAAGTCAACCGTGTGGTGGTCGCCGCATGCTCGCCAAGGATGCATGAGCCGACCTTCAGAAGCTGCATCAAGGAGGCGGGACTGAATCCCTATCTTCTACAGATGGTCAACCTGCGGGAGCAGTGTTCCTGGGTCCACTCCCAGCAGAAAGAAGAGGCCACGAAGAAGGCGATCGACCTTGTCAGGATGGGCGTCGCCAAGGCATCCAGACTCGTGCCCCTCGAGGCCCGTGAGGTTCCCGTGGAGCAGACCTCGCTGGTGATAGGTGGAGGAGTGGCAGGCATACAGGCGTCCCTCGACATGGCCCAGATGGGGTTCAAGGTCTACCTCGTAGAATCCGAGCCTAGCATCGGTGGCCGGATGGCACAGCTCGACAAGACCTTCCCGACGGGCGACTGCGCGATATGTATACTAGCGCCCAAAATGGTGGAGGTCGCAAGACACCCGAACATCACGCTGATGTCGTACTCCGAGGTGGAGGAAGTCAAGGGATTCATCGGCAACTACGACATCAGGGTCAGGCGCAAGTCGAGGTTCGTCATCGAGGACAAGTGCGTTGGCTGCGGCGCCTGCGCGGATGTATGCCCCGTCAAGGTCGACAACAAGTTCGATCTAGGATACGGCAAGAGGAAGGCCATCTACGTGCCATTTCCCCAGGCGGTTCCCCTCAAGTACACGATTGACAAGGACAACTGCATACACTTCAAGAACGGCAAGTGCAAGGCCTGTATTAAGGTCTGCGCCAACGACGCGATAGACCACGAGAAGGAGGATGAAATCGTCGACCTCAAGGTCGGGACGATCATCGTCGCGACGGGATACGACACCTACCTGCCCAAGAAGCGGGGAGTGTACAAATACTGGGAGTATCCGAACGTCATAACGGGTCTGGAGCTGGAGCGGCTCATCAACGCCTCTGGACCAACAGGAGGACACCTCACCCGCCCATCTGACGGCGAGATTCCCAGACGGATAGCATTCATACAGTGCGTAGGCTCCAGAAACAAGAAGTTGGGCAACAACTACTGCTCGCGCGTGTGTTGCATGTACGCAATCAAGAACGCGCAGATCGTCAAGGAGCACGAGCCGGAGACCGAGATAGCGGTCTACTACAACGATATCCGGGCTTTCGGCAAAGGTTTCGAGGAGCTCTACCATCGCGTCAGAGAGGAGTACAGCGTAGAGTTCATCAGAGGCCGGCCTGCGAAGCTGAGCGAGAATCCCGAAACCAATTCGATCACGATCAGGGCGGAGGAGACCCTCCTGAACAAGATCACCGAGAGGGAGTTCGATCTCGTGGTTCTCTCGACGGGACTCCTCCCGTCGGAAGGAAGTAAGCGTATCGGCAAGACGCTCGCGCTGTCACTGAGTCCCGATGGGTTCTTCATGGAAGCACACCCGAAGCTACGGCCGGTCGACACGGCCATGGATGGTATATACCTCGCAGGGTGTGCGCAGGGACCCAAGGACATTCCTGATTCCGTTGCCCAGGCGAAGGCCGCTGCGGCTTCTGCCGCTTGCGTCATGTCTGGCAAGAAAGTCAAGATCGAGCCCGTTACCGCTGCAATCGAGGAGGATCTCTGCGTGGCATGCGGACTCTGCGTCGAGATGTGCCCGTACAACGCTCCCGAGCTGTACGAAGGAGAGAAGGGCACGAAGGCCAGGGTCATCGAGGCACTGTGCCATGGCTGCGGGACCTGCGTGGCCGCGTGTCCGCAGAAGGCGATCATGGCAAACCAGTTCACGGACGACCAGATCACCTCTGAGATCGTTTCCGCGCTCGAAGGCGTTGGAAACGGCGGGGGCAAGGCGGATGAACGGGCGAAGAAGCCTGCTGCCGAGGAGGAGGTGTGAGAATGGGAGAGGTGGAGAAAACCTTCCTGAGCGGCCTGCACGAGAAGCTTGTCGAGGACAAGGTCATAGATGAGTCACAGTTGGAGCCTGGCTTCGCCAAGGAGATCGTCGAGTACGGCGGGAAGGACGTCATGACCTGCCTGCAGTGCGGCAATTGCACCGGGGTGTGCCCAATCAGCCTCAAGATAGACTACAAAATAAGGAGCATCATTAAGTTCTGCCAGTTCGGCCTCAAGAAGTTCACACTCGGAACACGATGGGTGTGCGCAACATGCTACAGGTGCTACGAGCACTGTCCAGCGGACATCAACCCCGCAGAGGTCATGATAGCGCTCAGACACATGGCCATCAGAGAGGGGGTCATACCGCCGTTCATCAAGGTGGCGGCCACCAACCTTGTCAAGTACGGTCAGAGCGTGAAGCCTGACCTGGAGATCGAGAAGATCCGGAAGGAGCTCGAGCTCGAGGACGTACCCTCGCGAGCGATGGAATACGCGAAGGTTATACGGGAAATCAACGTACTCGTCCACGCGGCTGGGTACGACAAGCTCATCGGCATCGAGAAGGAGGTGAAGGCATGACCAAATACGCCTACTTCTTCGGATGCATAATACCGAACAGATATCCAGGCATCGAGTACGCGGTCAGGTGGGTCTGTGGCAAGGAAGGGTATGGCCTCGATGTCAAGGACATCAAGGAGTTCTCGTGCTGTCCGGTGCCCGGTATATTCTACTCATCGGACAAGAACACATGGCTGCTCCTGGCCTCCCGCAACCTCGTCCTTGGGCAGAAGGAGCGAAGGGAGATACTGACCGTCTGCAACGGCTGTCTCACCTCACTTCTCAAGGCGACGGAGTACCTCAAAGACCCGAAGAGGCTGGGCAAGGTCAACCGGACGCTCGCGCAGATAGGCAAGAAATACACTGGCATCCCCCGGAAGACCGAGGGACGGAGACGAATAATGGAGCCGGTCAAGGTCAGGCACTACGTGGACGTCATGACGGATGACATCGGTCTCGAGGATATCCAGAAACATACCACGAGGCCGCTCAATAATATCAGGGCGGCGACACACTACGGGTGTCATTATCTTAGACCGACCGAGAACCAGACCATCGACGACCCCAACGACCCAGTCAAAATTGACAAGATAATCGAGGCTTGCGGCGCGACGAGCGTCGACTACGACGACAAGCTGGACTGCTGTGGAGCCGGTGGGGGCGTCAGGTCTCACGTGGTGGAGCTGGCCAACTCCCTAACGGAAGACAAATGCAGGAACATCGCCGCCGCTGGGGCGGACTGCATAGTCACCGGATGTCCATTCTGCCTGCTCCAGTTCGACAACGCCCAGAAGGCTTTCACCAAGGACGGAATCCCTGTGATGCACGTGTCTCAACTCCAGGCGCTGGCGATGGGCATCGATCCGATATCGCTCGGGTTCGACACGCACCACGTGTCGGCGCACTCGTTCCTCAGGAAACTCAGGGGGGTCTAACCGTGGTCGAGCGATCAGAAGCCGAGCAGGACCAGCCGAGCTACAACCCAAGGATAGTCGCGTTCTGCTGCAACTGGTGCTCGTACGCGGGCGCGGACCTGGCGGGCACCACGAGGGTGCAGTATCCGCCGAACGTTAGGATCGTGAGAGTCATGTGCTCAGGGAGGGTGGACCCTGCGTTCGTCCTCAAGGCCTTCACCCTCGGAGCGGACGGCGTGATAATCGCTGGATGCCATCCCTCAGATTGCCATTATATCAACGGCAACGAGAAAACCGCGACGAGAGGCGATTTCCTATCCGAGTTCCTGGAGGAGGCCGGTATAGAGTCGCAGCGCTTCAGAGTCGAGTGGATCGCTGGCTCTGAAGGGCAGAAGTTCGCTGAAGTCATCAGGGGAATGGTCTCGGACCTAGAGATGCTGGGACCGGTCGCGCAGGAGGTTGCATAGACATGTCGGAGAACAAGCTCGTGGGCGCCGTTCTGGTCATCGGCGGCGGGCCGGCAGGGATGCAAGCCGCACTAGACCTCGCTGATTCAGGATTCAAGGTGTACCTTCTGGAGTCGACGCCGAGCATCGGAGGGACCATGTCGCAGCTCGACAAGACCTTCCCGACGAACGACTGCTCGATGTGCATACTGTCCCCGAAACTGGTCGCGACCGGCAGGCATGAGAACATCACGATGCTCACCCACTCCGAACTCAAGAAGGTCGAGGGGGAGGCCGGGAACTTCAAGGTAACACTCACCAGGCACTCACGGTACATCATCGAGGAGAAGTGCACCGGCTGCGGCGTGTGTGCGGAGCACTGCCCCATCGAGGGTACCAGCGCGTTCGACAGGGACATGGCGCCCGAGAGGGCGATATATGTACCGTTTCCGCAGGCAGTACCTTTGATCTACACCATCGACAGAGGACTGTGCATCGGTTGCGGCATCTGCGAGAGGTTCTGCGAGGCCGAGGCCATCAAGTACGACATGGACCCAGACATCGAGGAGACCATAGACGTCGGCGCTATAATCCTCGCGCCAGGCTATGACGTCTACAACTCGTCCAAGAAGGTGATGTACGGCCATGGCGCGTTCCCCAACGTGCTCAGCAATATCGAGTTCGAGAGGATGTTGAGCGCGTCGGGTCCGACCGAGGGACACGTGATCAGGCCTTCGGACGGGGACGTGCCGAAGAAGATTGCGTTCATACAATGCGTCGGCTCCAGGGATGCTCAGACGCCAAACACCTACTGCTCCTCGTACTGCTGCATGGCAGCCCTGAAGCAAGCGGTCATCGCCCAAGAGCATGTCTCGGGGCTCAAGACGACCATATTCTTCATGGACACCAGAGCGTTCGGGAAGGAGTTCGAAGAGTACCTGCACAGGGCGGAGGGCGAGTACGGCGTCAGGATGTTCAGGAACAACCGGATCTCGAAGGTTCAGGAAGATCCAGGGACGAGCGACCTCATGCTCAGCTTCATAGACGGTGCTGACATCAATGAAGAGTCGTTCGATCTGGTCGTGCTGTCATCGGGGGCGACGCCCCCGGAATCCTCGAAAGCGCTCTCCAAATCGCTTGGCATGAACATGAACAAGTTCGGCTTCTGCGAGACCGACGAGCTCGCGCCTGTTGACACCTCAGTACCAGGGATCTACGTCTGCGGGGCATTCTCTGGTCCGAAAGACATACCCGACTCGGTCGCTCAGGCCAGCGGAGCCGCAGGGAGGGCGGCAGCATTGCTCGCTGACGAAAGGGACACGCTGGTCACCAAGAAAGAGTATCCCGAGGAGAAAGACGTGACGGACAGGGAACCCAGGATAGGGGTGTTCGTCTGCCACTGCGGGATCAACATAGGAGCCGTCGTCGACGTGCCCAAGGTGATGGAGTACGCCTCAGAACTCCCAGGAGTCGTATACGCGGAGGCAAATCTGTACACCTGTTCTCAGGACACACAGAAGAAGATCCGGGAGATGATCGACGAGCACGACCTGAACAGAGTGGTCGTCGCGAGTTGCACGCCAAGGACGCACGAACCGCTTTTCCAGAACACCGTCAAAGAGGCGGGGCTCAACAAGTATCTCTTCGAGATGGCGAACATAAGGGACCAGTGCTCGTGGGTCCACAGACTGGAGCCGGAGGCTGCCACGGAGAAGGCGAAGGACCTAGTGCGGATGGCCGTCGCGAAGGCGTCCATGCTCGAGCCGCTCCCTCAGCCGAAGATACCAGTCACCCCGGCCGCACTGGTGATTGGTGGAGGACTGAGCGGCATGACCGCCGCGCTGGAGATAGCCAAGGCGGGATACGAGGTACACATAGTCGAGAAGGAAAAGGAACTGGGCGGGCACTTGAGGGATATCTACCACACGCTCGCGGGCGTGAGCCCGCAGGAGACCCTTGCGGAGCTCAAGAAGGACTTGCAGGACCACAAAAACATCAAGATACACCTCGGAGAGACCGTCGAGGAGGTCAGAGGATACATAGGCAACTTCGAGAGCACTCTGAAAGGCGGCGAGGAGATCAAGCACGGGGCGGTGGTCGTCGCCTCCGGTGCGGTGGAGTACGAGCCGAATGAATACCTCTACGGCCAGCACCCGAAGGTCATCAAGCAGACCGATCTGGGGAAGATGCTGGCGAACGGCAAGTTCGACGCGAAGAGCGTCGCAATCATACAGTGCGTCGGTTCAAGGAACGAGGAGCACCCGAACTGCTCGAGAATATGCTGCTCCACGGCTATGGCCAACGCGCTCAGGATACGTGAGGTGTCCCCCGAGACGAGCGTTTACATTCTGTTCAGAGACATACGCACATTCGGCTTCGCGGAAGAGAACTACAATGAGGCCGCCCGTCAGGGCGTGACGTTCCTGAGGTACGACCCCGCATCGCCCCCTACAGTGAGTGCGGATGACGATGATGTAGTCGTCGAGGTCGACGAGCTGTTCATAGAGGAGACAATCACGATCAGACCGGATTACGTAGTGCTCAACGCCGGGGTCCATCCCAACCCTGACAACAAGGAACTGGCCCAGTTGTTGAAGGTCCCACGGACCAAGGAGGGGTTCTTCCTCGAGGCGCATATGAAGCTCAGGCCGGTCGACTTCGCGACCGATGGCATATTCCTCTGCGGCCTGGCCCACTCGCCGCGGCTGATCGACGAGAGCATCTCGCAAGCATTGGCTGCGGCTGCGAGGGTCAACACCATCCTCTCCAAACCATTCATAGAGGCCGAGGGGGTCGTCAGCGTGGTCGACCAGGACAAGTGCATCGGCTGCGGGAGATGCGAGGAACTCTGCGAGTATGGCGCCCCGAGGCTCGAGGAGGTCTCCCCCGGTGTGTTCAAGGCGAGGGTAAACGAGGCGCTCTGCAAAGGTTGCGGGTCGTGTGTGGTCGAGTGTTGTTCCAGGGCCATCCGATCCAAGCATTTCAGGAGCGACCAGATAATCACGATGATAGAAGCGGCGCTTGCGGATGACGACGAGGAACGGGAGGCGAAGGCGTGAGCGAGGACGAGTTCGAACCGAACATCGTCGCGTTCTGCTGCAACTGGTGCTCGTACGCAGGCGCGGATCTCGCAGGCGTCAGCAGGATGCAGTACCCGCCCAACGCACGCATCATACGCGTCATGTGCTCTGGCCGCGTGGAGCCGTACTTCGTACTCAGAGCGCTAGAGCTGGGGGCCGATGGCGTCCTAATCGCAGGCTGCCACATCGGTGACTGCCACTACATATCAGGCAACGTCGAAGCGGAGAAGCGGATGAAGACGACGCAGGAGCTGCTCGACATCGTCGGAATAGGCAGGGACAGGATGCGCCTCGAGTGGATATCCGCGTCCGAGGGCCAGAAGTTCGCCGCAACGATGAAGGAGTTCACCGAGCAAATCAAGAAGCTCGGACCCAACCCGATGCCGAAGCAGACCAAAGCTGGAAAAACCGACCCGGCCAGCCTGAAGCGGAAGACCGATCAGCTAATCGAGGACACGGGTGCCTTCGACTGCGTCGAGTGTGGCAAGTGCACCACGGTGTGCCCGGTGGCCAAGTACGACACCGAATTCGCCCCCAGAACCATCGTGCTGAAGGCTACGGAGGGGCAGGTCGATTCGATCGTCAAGAGCAAGGACATCTGGACTTGCATAACCTGTGAACAATGCAACTCGATGTGTCCGTACAAGGTTGATTATTCTGGCTTCATCAGGGGACTACGGACGGAGGCTGCGACGTTAGATGCGACGCCTACCTGCAGCCAGGGGGGGCTCATGCAGGGAATGATGCGTGCCCAGGCCTATGGCGACTTCGAGCAGAAAAGGCTCGGATGGCTCACGCCGGAGCTGAAGGTCGCGGATAGCGGTGATGTCTTCTACTTCACCGGATGCGTGTCGTACTTCGACGCTATCTTCGGGGACAGGGATCTGAACCTTTCAGGCATACCTCAGGCAGTGGTTAAGATACTTAACAGCGCAGGCATCACACCGGTCGTGAGCAACAACGAGGTCTGCTGCGGACACGATTTGAACTGGACTGGTGACGAGGATGGGGTCAAGCGGTTGATGAAGAAGAATGTGGAACTCATCAAGGCGTCCGGGGCGAAGAAGGTCGTGTTTTCGTGCCCCGAGTGCATGAGGACCTTCGACATGGACTATCAGGACTTGATGGGAGACTTCGATTTCGAGATGGCACACATATCCGAGTTCGTCGACGACCTCATCCAGGATGGGAAGCTGAAGTTCAAGAAAGGCAGCGGTACGCTGACCTTCCAGGATTCGTGCCGACTTGGCAGACACCTAGGTATCTACGATTCCCCCAGAAGCGCTTTGAAGGGCATCGGCACGGAGATCGTGGAGATGGAGAACACGAAGGACAAGGCGACATGTTGTGGCGTGAGCTCATGGGCCACATGCGACGACGTCGCGCGCAAGTTGCAGGTTGAGAGGCTGAAGGAGGCAAAGAAGACGGGGGCGGACTGCCTTGTCACTGGCTGCTACAAGTGTCTGATTCATCTGGCTTGCGCCCGAGACAACAAGCTCGAGGGAGTCCCGAAGGAGCAGGTGGACATCAAGATCAAGGATCTGAGTGTCGCGATTGCGGAGGCGTTGGAATGATGATTCGGATGGGAGGTGCGAATCGCACAAGATTCGCCAATAGTCCAACGAAACACATAAGAGAGGGGATTCGATACCGCAATGGCAAGAGGGGTCGGTTGATTGTACTAGGTACAATGCAACAGCGATTGAACATGCGACTTGAAGGGGGGTTTTGATTGAAGAAATCCGTAATGGTTATTGGGGGCGGGATTGCCGGAATACAGACTGCTTTGGACCTAGCTGAGAAGGGAATCGATGTCGATCTTGTCGAGAAACTGCCAAGCATAGGCGGAAGAATGGCACAGTTGGACAAGACCTTCCCAACGAACGATTGCTCAATCTGCATCCTGGCGCCTAAGATGGCCGACTGCTACGCGCACCCCAATATCAACGTGAGGACATACTCGGAGATAAAGGACATCTCCGGAACAGCGGGAGATTTCAAGGTTGATGTGCTCAAGAAGGCCAGATTCGTCGACGAGGAGAAGTGCAATGGCTGCGGCGACTGCTTCAAGGTGTGCCCGGTCAGCCTTCCGAACGAATTCGATATGGACATGAGGGAGAGGCCTGCGATCTACATGCCGTTCCTTCAAGCAGTGCCAAGAACTGCAACAATCGACAGGGCTGGAGTGGCGCCGTGTTCCAGCAAATGTCCGGCTGGCCTGAGCGCACAGGGATACGTCGCACTCATACGAGCCGAGAAGTTCAAGGAGGCGTTGGACCTGATACGAAGGACCGTACCGCTCGCCTCCGTGTGTGGGCGGATATGCCACCATCCGTGTGAGGAGGGCTGCAACAGAACGGACATTGACGATCCAGTAGCCATCGCTGGATTGAAGGCTTTTGTCGGGGACTACGTCCGCCAGCAGGGCGAGGACGTGCCAACCCCGATTGAGGAGGACCGGAAGGAGAAGGTTGCGGTTGTGGGCGCAGGCCCGGCTGGTCTGGCGGCAGCCTACCGTCTCGCGCTCAAGGGATTCAAGGTCAAGATACTCGAGGCTACATCAAAGCCCGGCGGGATGCTCTGGTGGGGCATACCCGATTACCGTCTTCCCAAGGATGTCCTGACTGCCGAGGTGGACCATCTGTTGGCGCACGGGATCGAGATCGAATACGGCAAGACCGTCGGCAAGGATCTGACGCTCGAGGACCTGAAGAAGGACCACGACGCCGTCTTCCTGGCCATAGGGGCTCACAAGAGTCTCACGCTCGGTGTCCCGGGTGAGGACCTGGAAGGGGTTGTCCATGGCGTGGACTTCCTTCACAAGATCGCAGATAAGGAGACGGTCAAGATAGGCAAGAAGGTGGCAGTCATAGGCGGAGGAAACGCCGCGATGGACGCCGCGAGAACGGCCTTGCGCATGGGCTCCGATGTGACTGTGATATACCGCCGGACGAAGGACGAGATGCCCGCGATCGGTGCTGAGATTAAGGGAGCGGAAGAAGAAGGAGTCAAGTTCGAGTTCTTGGCATCGCCGGTCAAGATCCAAGGCAAGGACGGCAAGATTTCGGCCATCGAGTGCATCAGGATGAAGCTCGGCGAGCCGGACCAGTCGGGCCGTCCGCGACCAGTGCCCGTCGATGGATCGGAATTCACCGTCGAGGTCGACACGGTCATCCCAGCAGTGAGCCAGGCGCCGGATCTGGACACCCTTGGCTCGAAGAATCTTGCGGTCACGAAGTGGAAAACCCTGGAAGCCGACCCTGGCAATCTAAGCACCAACGTCCCAGGCGTCTTCGCAGGTGGAGATGCTGTGTCAGGACCGGCGTCGGCCGTCGAGGCGTTCGCGGCTGGCAACAAGGCCGCGCGATACATCGAGAAGTTGCTGAACGGGGAGAGCATCGAGCCGGAGCCCGAGGAGAAGGACGAGCATGTGATCACGCTCGAAGACATCAAGGCGAGAATGAAGGGCGAGATCACGAAGAGCGAGCGTGTCCTCAGGCAACACCTTCCAGATGATAAGCGTCGGACCTCCTTCGAAGAGGTCGAGAAGGTATTCACCAAGGAGGAGGCGCTCAAGGAGGCGGCTCGATGCGTTAGCTGCGGACCGTGCTCCCAATGTGAGGCATGCGCTCCTGCGTGTGGCCCCAATGCCATCGACTACACCATGAAGGATCAGATCGTAACGCTGAATCCGGCGGCGATAGTCGTCGCCACGGGTTTCGATATGTGGGACCCGACGGCCGCCTCAGAATATGGTTACAAGAAGTACCCTAACGTCTACACGGCGATGGAGTACGAACGCATGATCAACGCCGCGGGACCTACCGGAGGACACATAGTGAGGCGGTCAGACGGGGAGCATCCGAAGAAACTGGCGTTCATACAGTGCGTTGGATCGAGAAACCCGCAGGTGGGGCATCCATATTGCTGTTCGGTGTGCTGCATGCATGCCACGAAAGAGGCCATGCTCGCCAGGGAACACTACGAAGACATCAATTCCACGATATTCTACAAGGACATGAGGGCCTGCGCGAAAGGGTTCAACGAGTACGTCGAGAGGGCGAAGAGCGATTACGGAGTCAGCTACATCAACTCCGACGCAACCGTGCAGGAGAACGCGGAGACCCACAATCCAGTGGTCGTTTTCGACGTGGGAGGCAAGCAGCAGTCAGAGGAGTTCGACGCGGTCGTGCTCGCGACGACGCTCGTCCCCAGGAAGGACACTGTAGAACTGGCGAAAAAGCTAGGACTGAAGCTCACGGAATTCGGCTTCTTCGAGTCTCCCGATAGCATCCTGGACTTCGGCAAGAGCGGCGTGCCCGGAATATATCTCGCGGGATATTGCGCAGGACCTGCCGACATACCAGAATCCGTTGCCCAGGGATCGAGTGCGGCTGCCAAGGCGGCGGAAGTCCTCGCCAATTCGGGAGGGGGGTGAACAGAGATGCCCGAGAACACAAGCACCGAGAAGGAGAAGCCGCGGATCGGAGTATTCATCTGCCACTGTGGGTCCAACATAGGCGGCTTTGTCGATGTGAAGGCCGTGACCGAGTATGCGTCAACCCTCCCGGATGTTGCGTATGCGACGGACAACCTCTACACATGTGCCGAGGACGGCCTCAACAACATCAAGGAGACAATCAAGGAGCACAACCTCGACCGCATCATCGTGGCGAGCTGCACGCCCAGGACGCACGCCCCTCTCTTCCAGCGAACATGTGAGGCTGCTGGCGTGAACAAGTACATGTTCACGTTCGTCAACCTCCGCGAGCACTGCTCGTGGGTCCACATGAAGGAGAAGGAGAAGGCGACCCAGAAGGCGAAAGACTTGGTCAGGATGGGCGTTGCGAGGGCCCGGTTCCTGGAACCCCAGGAGGAGACGAGGGTCGATGTCACGCCCACTGCGCTCGTCGTCGGAGGTGGTGTGTCCGGGATGACGGCAGCGCTGTCACTCGCGAACATGGGATTCCCGGTGCACCTCGTCGAGAAGGACAAGGAGCTCGGAGGGTTCGTGAGGAGCCTGCACGCCCTCATGATGACCACCAAGAGCGCCAACGAGACGATCAGGCCGCTCATCGACAAGGTGAACGCCCACAAGAACATCACACAGCACCTCAGCTCGCACGTCGCATCGGTGGAGGGATTCATAGGCAACTATGATGTCTCCATAGGAGGGGACGGGGCTGAGCCCAAAGAGGTCAAGGTGGGCACCATCATCGTGGCTACGGGCGCGGTGCCGCTGGTACCCGATGGGCTGTTCGGATACAAGGAACACCCTGGCATCATCACATCCAGTGAGTTCGAGGAGCTCTGCAACAAGAAGGAACTGCCCAGGTTGAAGAGCGTAGCTTTCATACAGTGCGCCGGTGCGAGAGGACAGAAGGTCTCGTACTGCTCGAGGATCTGCTGCAACGTCGCGATCAAGAGCGCGATACACATCGCCGAGAACCGCGACAACATACTCGGCGTGACCGAGGAGAAGGCAGCGGAGGCAGGAGAGGCCGTGGAAGAGCCCGCCGCCGAGAAGAAGGCGGAGGAAGAGGGGTCTGAGAGAAGGCGAAGGAGGCGAGGCAGGGGCCGACAGGCCGAGGATGGGGCCGGTGAAGAAGGCGCTGCTCCGTCCAGTGGTGTCGAGGTCACGGTATTCAACAGGGACGTCATGGCGTACGGCGTCGAAAACGAGCTCGAGTTCAACAAGGCTAGGGAGAAGAGAGTCAAGTTCGTCAGATACGGACCGGACAACCTCCCGAAGGTATCCGTCAAGGACGGGAAACTCGAGGTCGGATACTTCCACGAGACGCTGAAGATGGAGAGGACGATGCCCGTTGACATGGTCATACTCTCGACCCCGCTCGTGGCCCAGCCAGACGCTGCCACGCTATCGCAGTTGCTCAAGGTTCCGCTCGGACAAGACGGCTTCTTCCAGGAGGCGCACGTGAAGTTGAGACCGGTGGACTTCGCGACCGATGGGGTGTACGTCTGCGGGGCTTGCAGAGGACCGGCCGACATCGCGGAATCCGTCTCTCAGGCTGCTGGTGCTGCCTCGAGGGCGTCGATACCTCTTGCGAATGGGTTCGTCCAGGCCGAGGCGCTCACTTCAGTGGTCGACGAGACGAAGTGCACTGGCTGTGGGACATGCGTCGAAGTGTGCCCATACAGCGCCCTGAGGAAGAACGATGAGGGCATCAGCGAGGTGATTGCCGCAGCGTGCAAGGGTTGTGGTTGCTGCGGGGCCACCTGCCCGGAGGGTGCCATCACCATGACACACTATACCGATCAGCAGCTGCTTGCGGAGGCCAAAGCGGCCTTGGAGGAGGTGTGAGTACATGACAGAGAAGCATCACGCCGCTCATCACGGCAAGAAGAAAGTAGCGGGCGACAAAGAATGGGAACCTAAAATCGTCGGCTTCCTGTGCAACTGGTGTTCGTACGCAGGCGCGGACCTATGCGGCGTTAGCAGGTTCCAGTACCCGACAAACATCCGCCTCGTCAGGGTGATGTGCTCCACGAGGGTGAGCCCGCACCTGGTACTCGACGTCTTCGGTGCTGGTGCTGACGGCATCCTCATAGGAGGATGTCACCTGAACGATTGCCACTACATGACGGGAAACTTCCACACGGAGAAGCGTGTGAACCTGATGGAGAGGCTGCTCAGAGTGGCAGGGATCGACGAGGCCCGGCTGAGGCTCGAATGGGTTTCGGCGTCCGAGGGAGAGAAGTTCTCCAAGGTCGTGAAGGAATTCACCGAGGAGATGCAGAAGCTGGGACCGAGCAAGGTATGTACTGATGATATGGTGAAGGCGAAGGTCGCAGCCGCTGACGACGCCTCCGAGACATTCAGACTGAAGGCCCTGGTCGGTAAGGAGTTCAACCTCCTCACCAAGGGGAACGCGTATGGCGACAAGCTCGATCCCGAGAAACTCACAGGCATCATTGATGCTGCGACGGAGGACGAGTTCGAGAGGGCGCTTATCCTCGAGTTAGCGAGAATAAGGCCTATGTCGGTCAAGCAGTTGGGAAAGGTAATGGACATCCCAACCGACAGGATACTCAGGCACATCGTTCTCCTGAGACAGAACAGCGAGATCGCGATGGACCACCCCGAGGGATTCACGCCGGTATACAAGACCATCACAATAGGAGGTGAGCAGTGATGGCGACCAGTGACAAGATAGGAGCGGTCATGGTCGTCGGAGGCGGCATCTCAGGTTTGCAGTCGGCACTGGACCTCGCAGACTCTGGATTCAAGGTATACTTGGTCGAGAAGCAGCCGAGCATAGGCGGCACGATGGCCCAGCTCGACAAGACCTTCCCCACGAACGACTGCGCCATGTGCATCATGGCGCCTAAGCTCGTGGCGACCGGGAGGCACCACAACATCGAGCTGATAACGAACGCGGACATCGCCAAAGTCGACGGACAGGAGGGAAACTTCACTGTGACCGGCACACAGAGGGCGCTCAGAGTCGACGCCTCGAAGTGCACCGGCTGTGGTAGCTGCGCCCAGAAGTGTCCGATTGAGACCACTGACGAGTACAACGAGAACACGAAGGTGCGGAAGGCGATATTCGTCAAGTACCCGCAGGCCGTGCCCCTTGTCTACTCGATAGACCAGGAGAAGTGCATCGGCTGCGGCATATGCGCGGAGGAGTGCAAGGCCGAGGCGGTCGAATATGACCAGAAGGAGAGCGGCTTCGAGATCAAGGTCGGCTCTATCATCGTATCGCCTGGCTTCGACGAGTTCGACGCGCGGTTGAAGGCGGAGTACGGATATGGCGTGTACCAGAACGTCGTCTCGAGCATCGAGTTCGAGAGGATACTCAGCGCCACAGGCCCCTACTTCGGCACGGTCATGAGACCTTCGGACGGAGACATACCTGAGAAGATAGCGTTCATACAGTGCGTCGGTTCGAGGGACGAGAAGGTCGGCAACGAGTATTGTTCCGGTGTCTGCTGCATGTACTCCATCAAGGAGGCCATCATAGCCAAGGAGCACGGCGGGAACATCAAGCCAAAGATATTCTTCATGGACATGAGGGCCTTCGGCAAGGAGTTCGAAGAGTACTACAACAGGGCCCAGAACGAGTACGGCATCGAGTTCGTCCGTTCCAGGATTGCGTCGGTGTTCGAAGACCCGAAGACGAAGAACCTGGTAGTCAAGTACGTGGAGAAGGGTGAGCCCAAAGAGGAGGAGTTCGGGCTGGTCGTGCTCGCAGTGGGCCTGACGCCTCCGGAGGACGCCGAGACCCTGAGCAAGGTCATGAAGTTCGGGCTGAACGACGACGGCTTCTGCCAGACCGGGGCGTTCACTCCGGTGAGCACATCCCGCCCGGGAGTGTTCGTCAGCGGCGCATTCTCATCGCCGAAGGACATCCCTATGACGGTCGCGGAGGCGAGCGGGGCGGCGGCGAAAGCCGCGTCCGCGATAGCCTCGGCCAGAGGCACGCTCGTCACGAAGAAGGAGTACCCTGCCGAGATAGACGTCTCGGAGCAGGAGGCGCGGATAGGCGTGTTCGTGTGTCACTGTGGGATCAACATAGGCGGCGTTGTCAAGGTGCCGTCGGTGGCTGAGTATGCAAGGTCCCTTCCGAACGTGGTGTACGCTGAGGAAAATCTGTACACCTGCTCGCAGGACACGCAGGAGAAGATCAAGCAGATGGTGAAAGAGCACAACCTGAACAGGGTGGTTGTCGCGAGCTGCACGCCCAGGACGCACGAGCCGTTGTTCCAGAACACCATCAAGGAGGCGGGGCTCAACCCGTACCTGTTCGAGATGGCGAACATACGGGACCAATGCTCGTGGATACACTTGCACGAGGCCGCAGCTGCGACGAAGAAGGCTAAGGACCTCGTGCGCATGGCCGTTGCGAAGTCCAGGCTGCTGGAGTCGCTGGAGAACCTGACGATCGATGTCAACCAGCAGGCGCTGGTGGTCGGTGGCGGCGCGTCCGGCATGGTGGCGGCTCTCGAGCTGGCGAAGCAGGGTGTGAAGGTGCATCTGGTCGAGAAGGAGAAGGAGCTCGGCGGCAACCTGCTGAAGCTGCACTACCTCCCGTCCGGAGACGACCCAGTGGAATACGTCCAGTCGCTATCGAAGGAGGTCGCCTCCAACCAGAACATAACCGTCTACACCGGCAAGAAGGTGAAGAGCATCGACGGATATGTCGGCAACTTCAAGACCACGCTCGAGTCGGGCGAGGAGATAGAGCACGGCACGGTCATATTGGCTGTCGGGGCCCAGGAGTATAAGCCAGAGGGCGAGTTCCTGTACGGAAAGAACCCCGGCGTGATGACCCTGCTCGAGTTCAAGGACAAGCTCAAGAAGGGCGAGGTCAAAGGGAACACACACGCGTTCATACAATGCGTCGGCTCGCGTGAGGAGGGACATCCGAACTGCTCCCGCGTCTGCTGCACGGGTACGATGACCGCGGCAATCAAGGTGAAGGAGAAGAATCCCGACGCGAAGGTCTTCGTGCTGTACAGAGACATACGGACCTACGGCTTCCGCGAGAAGTACTACAAGGACGCTGCCGAGAAGGGTGTGACGTTCATACGCTTCGACGACGGCACGAAGCCGACGGTCGAGGACAAGGGCGGCAAGATCGAGGTGCGCGTGACGGACGAGGACACCGGCAAGGAGGTCCTCCTCACGCCCGACAACCTCGTGCTCGCCACAGGCACACGACCGAGCGAGGGCTCCGAGGAGCTCGCGCCGATGCTGAAGGTGCCCATTACGAAGGAGGGATTCTTCCTGGAGGCGCACATGAAGCTCAGGCCGGTCGACTTCGCCACGGAGGGGGTATACGTCGCCGGTCTGGCGCACGGGCCGAAATTCCTGGACGAGAGCATCGGCCAGGGTCTTGCCGCTGTCGCGCGCGCAATGACCGTGCTGTCGAAGGAGACCCTCGAGGCGGAAGGCATAGTTGCGAGCCTCGACGAGACGCTCTGCGACGGCTGCGGCATATGTGTCCCGACGTGCGAGTACAAAGCGCTCGAGATCGTCCCTGACAAGAAGGACGAAGAGAAGAAGACCCTCGATATCAACATAGGCCTGTGCAAGGGCTGCGGGGCGTGCGTGGGCTCATGCCCGTCCGGAGCACTGACACAGATGGGCTTCAGCGACGAGCAGATCGTCGCGATGATAGACGCGGCGCTTGAGGAAACCGTGAAGAACCAGGAGGTGAAGCAATGAGCAGCGCAACGCCGAATGCTCAGAGCCAGGAGAAGGCCGAGGGCGACGACTTCGTTCCGAAGATAATCGTGTTCTGCTGCAACTGGTGCTCGTACGCAGGCGCAGATCTCGCAGGTGTCAGCAGGTTGCAGATGCCCCCGCACTTCAGGGTGATAAGGGTCATGTGCTCCGCGAGAGTGGACCCGGAGTTCGTCCTGAGGGCGATCCAGAAGGGGGCCGACGGCGTGTTGGTCGCAGGCTGCCACCCGGCGGACTGCCATTACATAGGAGGCAACTACAGGACTCGCAGAAGAATCGCGCTGCTAAGGATGCTCCTCCAGCAGTTCGGCTATGACCCTGACAGGCTGCGCCTCGAGTGGATATCCGCCGGAGAGGGCGAGAAGTTCCAGAAGACGATGGTCGATTTCACGAAGACGATAGAGGAGATCGGGGCATCCCCCATGAGAGGCGGTGACTGAGAATGAACCCGAGGGAGGCCAAGATACGCGCGGCGCTAAGGACGCTCGAGGGAGAGCGGATACGGTGGCTCCTTGGCAAGAAGGGGTCGTTGACGACGGCGAAGAACGTTTTCGGCGAGACGATTACCGACGCCCGCTACAGCTTCGTACTGGAGAAGGCGGCCTCAGTGGAGCTCGAGAGGAACATGCTCCTGCTGCAGATGGAGGCCGGCCCGCAGACCGTGCACGAGCTGCACGACGCGACAGGCCTGCCGAAACCCGAGATAGTCAGGCACATCATCGCCCTCAAGCGATGGAGGCAGATCGAGCAGGTCGGCATGAGTGGACAGTCGCCGCAGTACAAGGCGGTACCGAGGAGTGACACTTCGACCAAGGAGGTGAGCTGAACATGGCAGATAAGATCA
>JAEHCN010000068.1 GCA_020696395.1 Thermoplasmata archaeon
GAACCATCAAGCGATGCGGAAAGAGGGTTCAAGTCGAACGTCGACAGGGCGAAGGAGGAGGCGCCTGAGAAGATGACCTAACATGAGCCGCTTCCTCTTGAGAAAGATGTCGACGAGGAGTTGTCTGTCGTCGTCAAGTCGGTGTCAAAGAATCTAGGATAACATGCGCCAGCACGGTCCCGGGAGTTTTGGGTTAGAAACGCTCATTCGTCGATGTCCGAATCCCTAGGAGCGGCCATTTCCCTTCCCTGGCCCGTCATAGCTCTCGCTCTGAATCCCCAATATACAATCTTCCTGCCAGTTCTGTGTGTCTCACTCACAAACAAGGCGATGATCAAGGTGGCAGCCATGAGGGCCCCTGAGCACGCGAGAATGGGCGCCCCTGGGCTGATCTTCTCGTACATCAGACCCAAAGCAGAGAATCCGACGATGTTGCCGATTCCCTGCACGGTCTGGTATGCTCCCATGACCCTGCCCCTCTCTTTAGGGTTCATCGCATCCCCGAGCATCGCCCCGACCGAGGGATTGGACATGGCAGCCCCGAACTCGGAGAACGCAACAAGCGCATACACCTGCCAGATATCAGTAACGAACGCCATTGCCGCCAATCCGCCAGCCATGAGTACGCCGCCGGTGATGATGAACGGTTTCCTGCCGTACTTGTCAGACATCATACCGAACGGTATCGTGCCGACGGCCATCACCGCCATCCCCAGGGATAGCGCAAGGCCCACCTCAGTTAGGCTCATGTCTAGCTCGTACTGCCAGAAGTAGATGAGTCCGAGAGCCCAAAGGCCCTGCACGATGCCCATGACGAATCCGCGGATGGTTAGAGGAAGGAGGGCGCTGTTCTGCGCGGCATTCCTCACCCACGCTCCGAACATCGTCATGATTGATATCCTCTCGTCCGTCGCACGGTGCATCTTCGGTTCGTGGATGAACGAGACGATGAAAGCACACGCCACGGAAAGGAATGCAGCGAGGTAGAAGGGAACGTAGAAATCTATCTCGCCAGCAATCGTGCCGCCGAGAGCGGGGCCCGCCAGACCGCCAAGTAGCTGAGCGGTCCCCTCTGCGCCCATGGCCACCCCGCGCTTGCCCTCGGGCACAACATCGAGGGTCAAGGCGAACGCTGCCGGAGTGACCATGGCCGCGCCCACTCCTTCCAGGGCTCTGAGCAACGCGAACTGGTAAGGCTCGGTGATAAGGACCATGGCGAACGTCGTTACCCCGAAGAGTAGGACACCGGACATTATCATCCGCTTCCTTCCCACCTTGTCTGCCATCAGGCCTGCGGGAGGCAGGGCGAAAACGAAAGCGAACGGAAAGAGGGAGTACGCCGCACCCAGCTCTGACTCGGTCATTCCGAGCCTCTCTCCGAATGAGGGCAGGAGTGGGCTTAGGAGCCCGAAGCCTAGGCTGACGACGATGAGTGCGAGGACTATCACCGAGAAGTCTCTGGACAGTGCGAAAGCCTCTCGGATTCGGTGGAAAGGACTCCTTCCTTGCACTGGAGCGGCCATGTGAACCTCATGAGGGGACCAGAAGAGCATTCCGACGATCAATTCTGGTCGCGAGTCGGCCACGGGAGGAATTAGGGAGATATTCATCTTCCGAACATACAATCGTTCATGGCGATAACCTGCTCGAAGACCGGAGGATGCCAGCCATGCATATCATCCGGGGCATGGACCGCTCCGACATGGACGGGTGAGGTGCTTCCGAAGACCGGTAGCTCGAATTGGCAGCCAAGGCTCCGGAGAGTAGTATTTGAGTACCTACGGCCATCCCAGGCCGTGCGAATGCATCCGGTTCCACCTAAGAGGTGATGAGATTGTCCGAGGAAGACGATCAATATCTTGACATCGAATTCTCGCCAGGAAAGAACACAGCTGACATCCGGTTCAGGAGATTCCGCGGCCGCGAGGACTTCGCTACCATGTCCGATATTAGTATCAAGAGCTGGGAGGCCGACCATATCGACTTCGTGAAAACGAAAGAGAGTTACGAGGACGAATTCAAACATGATACTCACGGAGACCCGACTAGGAATCTGCTGTTCGCAGAGGCGAACGGCAGCGTGGTAGCCTTCGCGGAGGCCAGTCTGAACCAGATGCGCCAGAACGAGCTGCTGTGCTTTCAGTATGTGCATGTGCTACCTCAGTTCAGGGGAGAGGGACTCCGGGAGGCGCTTTCTCGTTTCAACGAGAAGACACTGAGAGAGATAGTTCACGACAGACCCAGGGATGAGATGAAGCTGTTCCATTCCTGGGCGTTGAGCAGTCCGAACGAGTGGCAGGAACTACTCCTCTCGGAGGGCTATGAACCGGCCTGGCACGTGTTCGAGATGGTGAGGCCGGACCTGGACAATGTCCCAGATTTCGAACTACCTGAAGGCGTCACCGTCCGCCCCACGGCCAAGTGCGACTACCGCAAGGTATGGGAGGCCTCTAAGAAAACCTTCAAGGGTCAACCCTGGTGCGAAGATGAGAGGTGGGACGAGGCACATTATGAGCGATGGCTCGTGTCACCGCTCTTCACACCGGACCTCTGGCAGATCGCGTGGCACGGAGACGATATCGTCGGCAGCGTACAGAGCTATATAGATCATGAGGAGAACAAGACCTTCAGCAGGAAGAGGGGACACACTGAGTGCATCTTCGTTAATCCCTCATGGAGAGGGAAAGGGCTCGCCAAGGCGCTGATAGCCAGGAGCCTCAGATTGCTCAAGGATCGAGGAATGTCGGAGGCGACGCTTGACACCGAGGTAGCCAACGTCAGCCAGGCGTACAAGGTCTACCAGCGGATGGGCTATCAGGTGGTGAAGCAGTTCACCTTCTACCAGAAACCCCTATAGACGGCTTCGGGCAGATGGCCAGTCCTCATCCCAATCCTTCAGTCACAGATGACCGCGCCCTTGTCCAATATGTCTCCGTCCACCGTTACGAAGGCGTATTCGTAACCCTCTTCGCTCAGCGTTAGTTCGAGTGCTCCGAAGTAGTCTTCCTCCACGTGCTCAAGGTTGTTCAGCGTATCGACAGGTATACCATGCGGATATTCGCCGGCACAGTCCAGCGGAGTCTCCGGTGGGAACTGCCAGAGGTACGCGCCGCCCGTTCCAACGACGAACTGACGGACGCCGTCGGGGTCGTAGTTTCCGTAGGGGTCCTGCGGCGCCCAACGCTGATAGTTGTGGTTGTGTCCAGACAGGACCATGTCGATCTCGTACTCGTGGAAGAGCTCCCACATGTGTACCTGTGTACTCAGGTCGAACCAGCTGATCCACTCGCACCTGTAATAGAGTTCCCAATCGTACAGTGGGTGGTGCATAAGCGCTATGGTCCCAACATACTCCTCTCCGGAGTGTTCGGCGAGATCCTTCTCGAGCCAATTGTACTGGGCCAGCGCCGCCGAGCCCTCCTCTGGCATCAGATCATCGGTCATGTTGCACTGGTGGGGAAGGTACGAGTTCAGCGCGACTATGTGCCACGAACCGACATCGAACGAGTAATATCCGAGGTTGACCCCCTCGAGAGTCTCCTCAAGTACCATGTCCGGCACGGCGCAGTTTTCGAGCGTTCCGAAGTATTCGAAGTAGCCATCAGCGGAATCCGAGACATAGTAGTCGTGGTTGCCGGTGACCGGATAGGTGATGTCTTTGAGAGGGTTGAAGTAGGTATCGTAGTAGGCCAGGTAATCCTCGATCTCACCGTCATTGTGCTGAGCATCCCCGAGCACCAGGAACGCGTCAGGGTCGTTTTCCGATATCAGTTGGGCCACCTTGTCATACTGGTAGCGGTTCGTGTTCTTGCGAGGCAGCTGGTCCAGTCCGATGTCGCCGACTGCGAAGAGCGTAAACGATTCCGGTTTCCCCGCCGGCTCCGCCATCGACAAGCTCGTTGCAGTCATAGAAACCATCAGCAGTGCGACCACTGCGCATATGGCGACCTTGGTGTGCCCGTTCCGTGCAGTAATCATCCTATCTTGTCCCCCCATCGGAGGCAGTCTCGTCCCCTCGGCCGGAACGTACTGACTCCGCGCCTGAATACCCGAAACCCCATATATAACGTGCGTAAGAATCGCCGTATCCAACCCACCCATCAACTGGTGAACTACGCTCTGCCGAGTAACTCTGTTGATGATCGAAACGCGAGTGATTCGCAGGATGACGAGCCGAGGTCTTCCGCCTCGGGCGATGACTCAGCCTTTCCCTACGCTCCCCACGAGATGCATGTGAGGGTACGCGATTCCCACGCCCGGGTCCGACATGAACTTCGTCCATATCCGCTCTGTTATGTCCGCCTTGATCTTTCGTCGCAGCTCGACCGGACAGAAATAGAGGACGTAGACGTTCACGCCGGAATCGGCCAGTTCCATGCGGAGCTCGGGCGATCTCAAGAGCAGTTGGTCAAGGTCACGTATGCCGAGACGCCTGCGGTACCTCTCGTAATTCTGCTCCATGAGCTGCCCGACCACCTCCTTGGCAGACTCCAACATGTACCTTTTTGCGACCTCGATGTCGCTCTCGTACGTCACGAGGTTGACCACCTCATCCCAGACGAATGGGAAGTCCCTCGTGTAGTTGCAGACCGGCTGGTCGAAGATGAGACTGTTGGGCACCGTCACGATCCTGCCAGTGAACGTGTCTCCACGCATCCACTCGCCGAACTCCCGAAGCTCGGTGTACATTGTAGTGATGTCCAGGACGTAGCCCTTGACCTCGCCGAACGCGACCCTATCACCTATCCTATAGATGCGACGATATGATATCAGGGCCCAGGCGCAGATGTTCAGGAGTGGCTTCTGGAGAACGAACGTGAACGCTGCCCCGAGCAGTCCGAGGGACATGACCAACGACCCAGTCTCGCCAATCATGCTGATGAACATGATGCCCAAGACCAGAATCCACACTGCGTAGGCTATGAGCTTCCACATGGACCGCGCCTGAGCATGGCTGCCGACCTTTGAGGAGGTCAGCTTCTCGAAGAGGCCTCCAAGGAGATAGAGGATAAACCACGTGACTAGAACCACAATCAGGGCAAACAGCAGTTTCGTGAGGTCTCCATCGGGATCAGCTATGAAGACCAGAGGAAGGAAGTCGTACTTGATCTCGAGCAGCAGAGTCGCCAGGACGAGTACGAACAGGCAGACGAACAGCGCCCGCAATGCGTGTCTCTCGTCCCGACCGTATTTCTTCGTCGACTCCATCTCACATCAACCCCTATTCGTTCATTCCAAGCACAGATATCCGCAGGCATTCGACCGAGTTCGTGCGCCAGCTTCCACAGTCTACACGTCGACCTTCTGCTCGGCCACCAGCTTTCCGAAGTCAGTTCCTTTGGCCAGCTCCCCATCCGCCAGAGGTCCCTTCATACCTTCTACGCGGAGCGACAGACCGGGCATGACGACGACCGCACTCTGGTTCCTCGACTTGAACTCGTTCTCCATCTTGGCGACCGCTTTGCCGAAGTCTCCTCCGATGTACGTGTCGAAGAACGCCAATCGCTTCCCTGAGAGGTCGAATGCCGCAAGATTCCTTATGAACTTCTTCACGCGCCTCGTCGGCCCTCCGATGTGGTTGGGGGACCCTACGAGAATCGCATCGAAGGTGGCCACCCTGTTGACATCTGCAGAATCGACCTTCTCGGAGACAATCTCCGGCACCCCCGCTCCCCCCAGCGCCTCCTTTATCACGGCGGCTACCTGGGCGGTGTTGCCGTACTTCGATTCGAAGACAATCGCAACCCTTCGCAATCCACGCCTCCAGCCACGAGAAGGATCTGACAACGGAAAACACTTTCTACTGCGAGGACAGGTCAGCTTATGCGGGGCATGGACGCGCAAAGTTTATCGGTCCGGTTCGGCAATTCCATCCGCATGAGGAAAGTCGGACTCAAAGATGTCGAAGGCACCTCGCCCGAAGGCACGAAGGGGGTCATTTTCAGGCAGCTGCTCGCCAAGAACGTGGATGCCCCGAACTTCTACCTCAGGCTCTTTGACGTTGAACCTGGAGGGAATACACCGCTGCATACTCACGACTGGGAGCACGAGGTATTCGTCGTCACTGGACGGGGCAAGATAGTCCTTGCGGACTCCGAGCACACGTTGGCAGAAGGGGACGCGGTTCTCGTCCAGCCGAACGAGACTCATCAGTTCGTCAACGACTCGGGATCTCTCATGCGCATGATCTGTGTGATTCCTAGGCCTTCGGTGGAATGACGCCATCGGCGGCGTCAAGGAGTGAAGGTGCGATAGCAGCTCCCGCCAGATAGATCGGCTCTCTGTGCCTTCCCCATTATGATCATATCGAAGCTGAGCGTCTCAGGGGAGCGCGGCTCCTCATCCACTCGGAATGAATCCTCTCGGGTCGGAACGAGCACATGCTCGATTCCCGAAGGGTCTATGAGCAGGAGGGTCTGACCCCGACAGACGATTCTGAAGTTCGTCAGCCACGGATTGTAGGAGCGATAGTGTCCGACATAGGAATTCCACGCCGCCGGGGGAACGGTTTGGCTTTCGGACTCAGCAGACTCCAACAGGTATAGGTCCCTTCCGTGACCCAAGCCGATCAGCTTCTGGTCGGACCGAAGGAATCTGACCAGGAAGAGGCTGAAATCGGGGTGGTACAACTGGAAATAATCGTCCTTGACGCATTCCATGGCGACATCGACCCCATCGACGATGGAGTGAAGAGAGCCGTTCTTCTCACGTACTCTGAGGATTCGAGATTTCCCGATGTAGTCCCCGACGTACTCGGACAGAGTGCCCGGGTCGCATCTGTGCTTTGGCACCACGGCCTCCGGAAGATCATCTCCTCTGCTTGATGCTCCAATCAGGCGCAGGAAGAATCTCGATATTTGCTCTGGCTCGTCCAGGGAATTGGTCAACACGATGATGCCCATTCCGAGGTCCATGTCCATCAGCATCGATGATGTGTAGCCGACCATTCCACCTGTGTGGCACAGCACCGAGCGGCCGTCGTCCTCCCTGACAGACAGACCGTAACCGTAGTGCTCTTTTTCTCCGCCCTCTCCGCAGAACACATGTCGGGAGGCCATCAGCTCGAAGCTGCTCTCCGAGATCAACCGACCGCCAGGGCCAGCTCCTCGGTTCATGAGCATCCTGACGTACTTGGCCATATCGTCCGCCGTGGACGATATCGACCCGTCTCCGCTACTGCTCTCGAACCAGGTCGCCGGAGACAAAGGCCCGCTCCTAGCAGGCGGCCTGTCGTCGTCGAGCCACATGTGTCCCACGGCGGAGCGCTGCCAGACTTTGTTGGTGATCGCTGGCGCAGTCCTCGTCATGCCGAGAGGTTCGAGGATACTGGAAGACACGACCTCAGCGTACGGCTTACCAGTGACAGTCTCGAGTATCAATCCGAGCACCTTGTATCCCGTGTTCGAATAATGGAAGAACTCCCCAGGGGGAGCGCTCGTCTCAATCTGCCTCAGCCCCCACACCTCCGATTCAGCCGCCATGGTGGCCTCCGACCCGATCGGTATGCCCGCGGTGTGCGTCATCAGGTGGTGAAGGGTGATGGAGGCGTGTCTGGACCTGACCTCGAACCATGGAAGGTACTCAGTCACAGGCTCCCGGAGGTCGACCTTCCCCTGCTCCAGGAGCTGAAGGAGAGCGATGGCCGTGAACGATTTGCCTATCGAGCCAATCTGGAAGAGCATCTCCTTGCGAACGGGCGCGCCAGACGCGATGTCGGACACGCCGTATTCTCCCGAGTGAACCGTCCGAGTCCTGTCGGTGACTGCCATCGTCAGCCCTGGTATTCCGTCGAGCACCCTCTTCGTATTCACGAATTCCTCGAGCCGTGCGACAACAGATGAGATGTCAATCATCTTCCCGAAATCTCCTGCCTACCCAGGCAACGGGTTCACTACGATGTGATTTCCACCCGATAAATTATGGCATCGTCGGAGAGGCCGGGACTTCTCACTGCAGGGAGCAATCGACTGGAATCGACGAAACTGAACCAAGCGCTATCTGTCCGATCGGCCAGCCAGCGCCCACATGACATCCTGACGAGTGATTACTCTGACGGCCCTGCCAGGACGTCGCGGACGACCTACGTCCCCATATTAGCCTGAGTCTCGCGCACGGCCTCCTCGAATATGTCGAGCCCGGCATCGAGCTGCTCCTGCGATATCACAAGTGGCGGAGCGATGCGGAACACATTTCCGTACATGCCAGCAGTGATCATCATCAGACCCTTCCTCCACACACGCCCCTGCATCTCGGGGACCAGCAACGGCTCTTTGGTCGATCTGTTCTTCACCATCTCGACGCCAATCATCAGACCTTTACCACGCACGTCCCCGATGACGTCGTACTCCGCCTTCATCTCGATGAGTCTCTTCATGGCATGGGCGCCCAGCAATCGCGCGCGCTCTGGCAGCCCCTCGTCGAATATCTCTCGCACTTGGGCGAGGCCGGCGGCCATCGCGATACCGTTCCCTCCGAACGTGGACGAGTGCGACCCTGGCCTCCATGTCTGCATGATCGACTTCTTCGCCACGATCGCTCCCAACGGAATCCCGCCTCCGAGAGCCTTCCCAGTCACCAGGATATCCGGCACCGTATCGGTGGAATTGCACTCCCAGGTCTCGCCGGAACGACCTAGGCCGCACTGCACCTCGTCCGCCACGAGCAGCATCTTCCGCTTGTCGCAGAGCTTCCTCAGCCTGGGAAGAAACTCCTTCGGAGGAACTATGTATCCACCCTCTCCCTGGAGGGGCTCGACGAACACAGATGCGAGGCTCCCGCTCGGGCCGCCGAACTCCAATATAGCTTTCTCAAGATAGTCCACGCACAGAAGGCCACAGGATGGATACTCCTGTTTGAA
>JAEHCN010000069.1 GCA_020696395.1 Thermoplasmata archaeon
TGCATCTTCCCTGCACTTCGGTGATCATCTCACCGGTGAACGTGACTGGGGCGAAGTCAATCCTCGAGCGGTCGTGATATATCTGGTTGCCCACGGTCCTCGCCCTGTAGAGATCGTAGACCACGCCGGAGACGACGTGTTGTGCGGTGTGCATGCGCATGTGAGCGTGCCGTCTATCCCAATCGAGGACGGCCTTGACCTGGTCGGGAACGATGTCCGGGCTCTGCACCAGATGGTGCCTCACGCCGTCCTTCTTCGTGACCTCTCTAACCCGGGCCTCGCCGTCCGCCCACCGTAGATGACCGGTATCCGACGGTTGCCCTCCCCCGACGGCGTAGAATGCCGTCCTGTCGAGCACCACATGGTCGAACCCTCGCTCGACCACCCTCGCGTCGAACTCGCGTATGTAGTTCGACTCGATGTCCTTCATATAGAGTATTTCTGTCATGGTGGACACTGATCCTTGAACAGAAGGGGAAAAGCGAGGCAACAAATAGCCTTATTCCTTCGGCGCGCCGCAGTTAGGGCACGTGTGCATGAACGTCGGGAACTGGACGCTGCAGTTCTTGCAGCGTATCATCGCCGTGGCGTGGCCATGGTGATACTGCGGGTGTCCAGGGGGCACATTCTGCGGAGGGGGGGCCTGCTGTACAGGGGCAGGTGGCGCAGCATGGGGATGAGACGTCTTAGGTGCCTGCGCCGCCACACTACCCGCCTGGTATGGCATGTAACCGACTGGCGCGTGGGCCGTGATTGCGTCCCCCAGCTTGACGTATGTCAGTATGAGCAGGATCGACGGCAACGCGAACGCCGCGAACCCGAATATAATCCAAACCATCGAATCGTTCTTGGCGTCGTGGAACCGTCCCTGGTCTATCGCATCGAGCACGGTCTTCTTCATGAAGACCGCCGACAGGAAACACAGCATCATAGCTATGAAACCGATCAGACCAAGGAGCAGTAGGCCGACACCGCCCTCGAGGGCGAAGATCACCAGCGCAACGATTGCGATGATGAACCATACCAAGACCCAAAGCAGGAACATGATCGCTGCCCACCAGGCGAACCTACGTCCCTCGGCTACATCGCGTGGAAGCCATGGGGGAGAAGACCCTGGTGCGAGAATTGAACCCATTGCGCTACTCATCTTGAATGCCTCCTCTAATCATCCCTTCTACCGCG
Organism: Thermoplasmata archaeon; assembly: GCA_020696395.1. GTDB lineage: Archaea > Thermoplasmatota > Thermoplasmata > UBA10834 > UBA10834 > UBA10834. The sequence continues at coordinate 1,183 of JAEHCN010000069.1, forward strand.
GATACGCGGCCACCTCAGAATCGTGGTGGCCGTATATAGGTCTTTCCGAGAGAGGACTGCAAGCCAGCAGGGTGTGTCGGGAATCAAGGCCGAGGACCGGCGGGGCTCAGGCGAGAACTCCAGCTAGACGTTCGACCTCGCGCATGGCATCCAGGACGCTCATGGGCGTGACAAGGAAGGGCATGTTCGACATCGTGTCCTTCGGATTGCAGGCCTTCTCCGCGGCGATGGGCAGAAGGTCGGGGTCCACGTCGCCAAGCTCGGATAGACGGATAGGGAGCCCCAACTCCTTGCACCAGCGCATAACCCTCTCTATCTCGCCCGTCGGCCTATCCTCGAGAACCATCTGGACGAGAGTCCCGTAGGCGACGACCTCCCCATGCTTCCTCTGGACCCCTGGGAGCGACGTCAGGCCGTTGTGGATCGCATGCGCGGCCGCGCAACCTCCTCCTCCGAATCCGAACCCGCTCATGAGCTTGATCGCTTCAATCACCGCCTCCAGCGATTCGGTGATATCGCCACGCTCGGCGTCCTTCTTGGCCTGGATGCCGTGGGCCATGAGGACCGAGAAGCACTCCAGATTGACCTCCAGAGCAGAGGCAGCAGCCAGGTCATCACATTTCCTGGCCTTCATGGAGGCGGCATAGGCAGGCTTCTCAAAGCCTGAGGCGAGGGCGTCTCCCATGCCTTGAACGAGGAATCGCACGGGTGCGAGCCCGACTATCTCCGTATCTACCAGCACTAGGGCCGGAGCTCGTGAGAGGTAGTAGTCCTCAACGAATCTGTGGTCTTCTGTGAATATGACCGCATCGGCCATCTGATCGGCGTTCGTCGCGCACTGTGTAGGAACGGTCACCACGGGGATTCCCAGCTTGTCCGCGGCAGCTTTGGCCGTGTCGACCGCCTTCCCGCCTCCACAGCCGATGATCAGATCCGCATCCAGTCGGCCTGCGTCTCGCACAATCTCGTCTATCTTCTCGTAGGTACACTCCGTTACGCTGTCGTCGTGTCCGACCATCGGTGCTCGGGCCGCTTTCAGGCCGGCCAGCAGCTCGGACTTCACTCTCGAAAATGCGGTCTTCCCTGAGACGACGAACGGCTTGAAACCGAACTGCTTCGCGTAATTGCCGATCTCGCGCAGAGCGCCCGCTCCTTGGATGTACCGCGCAGGCATTATGACCTTTCTGAAGCCGTCCTGAGTCAACCGTCGAATCCCCCGAGAACCCACGAGGCCTGATAGACGCGATAGCATCATTCGATTTCAAGCTTGCGCCACGCAAAGGCCAGGTCCACCGCCTGTCCCCGAAAGTGGCCAGCAAAGTAATAAGTAGAGAATCCGAGATAATGCCCTCCGGATACTGAACGAAACTTACGACCTAGGGGTCAAGGTGACACTGCTGGACTGTGGACCAGATGAAATACGACGATTACAGGATGATATACTCCCGGCTCAAAAATCCCCGAGACATCGACAGGTTGGCAGAGGAACTCAAGCTCGACAGGGAGCTCCTCTTGGTCATGTACACCCAGAGAACCGTCCGTGACGCCACACGCCGGTATTACATCGTCAAGAAAGACTTGAGGATGCTGACGAAGGAATGGCGCAATGGAATGACGATACACAAGCTGGCGAGGAGGATCAACTTCCCGGCCGTCCTTCTCGGCCTGATGATCGCGCCGGAGATCAACGTGACGAGGAAGCAGTACTGGAAGTACATCCGCGACCCGACCACCTGTCGCGACGGCCGTCTTAAGAAGGAGCTGAAGCAGATCGCGGAGCTGGACATCGTCTACTCCCCCAAGGGCGCGCAGGTGCAGACCGAGCGTGGCAAGTGGGGAGAGGCTTTGCTCAACGACTGGTTGGATAAGAGGCAACTGAAGTACAGAACCGAGGAGGACCTGAGGAGTACGCACAAGAAGACGCCGGACATCCTGCTCGACAAACCCATCAAGATAGACGGCACCAAGGTGTTCTGGATAGAGTCAAAGGCGTCGTTCGGCGACGAGATCGAGCTGAAGAAGAACGTCCGGAGGCAGCTGAAGCCGTACACGGAGCTTTTCGGCACTGGAGCGGTCGTCTACTGGTTCGGATTCGTCGAAGGAATCGAGCCTCCCGAGGACATTCTGCTCCTGGACAAGACCTTCTTCGACGACGGTGGCCCTGGCGATTCAGTTGGCAAAGATACTTGAAACAGTATTTTTATTAGCTTGCCTGATGGCGAAGGGTGTGGGTAGGTTCGTCTCCGCTGGGGATTTGGAGAAGTACAGCTACTGCCCGCTCAGCTGGTGGCTGAGCAGAAGCCACGAATCGGACAACGAAAAGCTTGAGAAGGGCATACACGAACATCACAAGCTGGGCAAGTCCCTCTGGGAGATCGATGCGAAGGAGAAGCACGCGCGACAGTCGGAGACGCTCGTGTTCTGGTACGCGGTCACCGCCACGATCCTCGCGATGCTGGGGGTGGAGCTGTTGGTAGAGGACGACCACCTCCCGGTTAGCGAGATCATGGGCGTAGCCGCGCTGATCTGGGTCCTCGCAGCCTCTTTCTTCCTGTACAAAGCGTCTAGATCGACCATCAGCAGCAAGCTCTTGGACTACGAGAGGATCATACTCACATTCGCGATAATCGCCGTGGTGATCGCTGCCAACGCGGTCGGTTTCGTTACAAAGGACGACAGGATGGCGCAGGCGCTCGCGCTGATATCGCTCACATGGCTAATCGCAGCGTCCTTCTTCATGTACAGATCACTCAAGTCGACGAGCATCGCGGACCACCTAAGGAAGGAGTTCCGCCTCAAAGGGAAGATCGAGTACATCGACATGGACGACTCGAAGGTGTTCAAGTCGGAGAGGTACGGCATCTCGGGGCGGCCCGATTACGTCGTCAAGCTGGAGGATCGGGTGATCCCTGTCGAGGCAAAAAGAGGGCGCACCCCTCAAGGACCTCTGTTCTCACACATCGTCCAGGTCGCTTCGTACTGCCTCCTCCTGGAAGATTCGACTGGGAACCCGCCCCCGTACGGGTTGATCAGGTATCCGAACCACGAGTTCCAGATAGACTACAACGAGGACATGAAGAACTTGGTGCTACGGAAGGCTGGGGAGATCAAGGAGGCCCTCGAATCTCATGATGTGCACAGGAACCACAACAGACCGGGCAAGTGCAGGTCGTGTTCGCGTAGAGGCGTGTGCCCCGAGAAGCTCTCCAGCTAAGGCTCACTCCACGGTGACCGTCTTCGCGATGTTCCTTGGCTTGTCGATCGGACAACCCCTTGCCTTTGCGAGGTAGTACGCCCACAGCTGCAATGCCGTTATGATCGGAACGGGCAGAAACAGGGGCGGTATCTCCTTGACGTATATCACGTCGTCCGCGAACTTGCCTATCTCGGTGTCGCCCACGACCGCGATCGCGATCACCGGGCTATCCCTCGCGGATACCTCGCTGATGTTGCCTATCATCTTCTCGTAAGTATGGTCCTTCACGGCTATGGCGACGACGGGGGTATCTTTCGACAGGAGCGCCAACGGCCCATGCTTGAGCTCACCCGCAGGATATCCCTCGCCGTGGATGTAGGAGATCTCCTTCGTCTTCAGGGCCCCCTCGAGGGATATGGGGTAGTGGATGTTCCGCCCCATGAAGAACATGTCGCGAGCTTTGGAGTGCTTGTTCGCGAGCGACTCTATCGTCTGCGCCTGGTTGAGGACGTCCTGAACCGCCCGGGGAAGGTTGCGCAGCTGGTTCGTCACGGATTTCCTGGCCTGGGCGGTCAGCGACCTCCCCTTGATACCCAGCTCCATGGCCATCAGATACAGCGCGATCAGCTGCGTGACGAAGGTTTTCGTCGCGGCGACGCTTATCTCCGGCCCGGCCCGCGTGTAGATCACATGGTCCACCTCCCTCGATATGGCCGAGCCCACTACGTTGACTATCGCCACGGTCCTGTTCCCTCTCTTCCTCGCCTCACGCGCAGCGGCAATCGTGTCGAGTGTCTCCCCGCTCTGCGTTATCAGGACCACGAGCGGATTCTCCCTTGCGGCTGTCGAGTACCTGTATTCCGAGGATATCTGGACCGTCGTGGGGATCCTCGCCAGCTCCTCTATCACGTACTTGCCGACGAGACCTGCATGATACGATGTCCCGCACGCCACGATCTTGATGCTGGAGAACGACTGTTCCTGGAAGAACGAGCCCTCCGCATCGATGGACTCCAACCTTCCCAGGAGCGACTCGTGGATCGCGTTCGGCTGCTCGAATATCTCCTTCAGCATGAAGTGGGGGTAGCCACTCTTCTCGGCGTCCTCCAGTGACCACGCGATCCGCTCGGGCTTCCGCTCCACCGGGTTGCCCTCCGAGTCGATTATCGTGACGGCATCGCGCGTGATGCGCACCATCTCTCCGTCCATGACGTAGACAACTTTGTTCGTGTGCTTCAGAAGGGCGGTCACATCGCTGGCCAGGAAGTTCTCGCCGTTGCCCAGGCCCACGACGAGAGGGCTCTCGTTGCGCGCGGCCACGACCTCCTCCATTCCATCCGCCACCACGGCGAAAGCGTACGTGCCGTCGATCAACTTCAGAGCGGCCTTGACCGCGTCCATCAGGTCACCGTTCTCCAGGTTCGCCTCGACCAGGTGAGCGAACACCTCCGTGTCGGTGTCGGATGAGAACTCGTGGCCGTCAGCGACAAGTGACTCTCTCAGAGCCATGAAGTTGGTGATGATTCCATTGTGGACCACAGCGACCTTGTTCTGGCAGCCGACGAACGGGTGTGCGTTCTCCGTGGTAGGCCTTCCCTGCGTGGCCCAGCGAGTGTGCGCGACGCCGACGGTCCCTTCCATCTCGGGCATGCTCGCCTCGAGCACGGCTATCTCCCCCTCGGCCTTGAAGCACTGGACGCCCTCACCGATGACGGCGATCCCTGCGGAATCATAGCCTCTGTACTCGAGGCGCTTCAGAGAATCCAGGAGTATGGGCTGTGCCCTCTTCCCGCCGACATACCCGACGATCCCGCACATCTGAGTTACACACCTCACATGACGAGTGCCTTGTTGGGCAGGTTGCGCATGATCTTCGATCCGCTGGATACCTTGCATCCCGCGCCGATTATGGTTCCAGGTTCGATGACGACGCCCGCTCCGAACTCGGCGTCCTCGCCGACGATGCAGCCCATGTGCGGCACCTTGAAGAACTCGTCCCCCACGTTGACGAATGCCTCCGAACCCGTCGCCATCAGATGCGACTTGCTCTTCACGCCGTATCCGAACACACAATGCGAGAGATAGGAGTGAGCGGCTATGCTGCAATTGCTCATCAGAATGCTGTTCTTGATCACGGTGTAGGGCTCGATCGTCACGTTGTCGCCGATGCTGGTCGACGGGAAGATAGTCACGTTGGGACCGATGTCACAACCCTCGCCGATCATCACAGGGCCGTATATCGTGGTGCCGGCGCGGATGACCGTCTCCTCTCCGATGCCAACCGGGCCGGCGATAGTGACTTGCTTCTCGATCTTGCCGGCGGTCCGGACGGGGGCGTTCTCGAGAGCGGCCGAGTTGAGCTCCAGAAGGTCCCACGGGTACACGGCGTCTATCCATAGGCCGTCGGAGAAGACCGGCTTGATGCCCGTCCTTCCGAGCGTCGCCCTGAAGGCGTCGCTCAAGCCGTATTTGCCGTCCTCGATGCACTGGTCGATCACCTCGAAGATCGGGTCTTTTAGGCAGAACAGCCCTGTCAGAATGATGTTGGATACGAGGTCGACAGGCTTCTCGACCACGCTTCTTATGGAGCCCTTCTCGATTGTGACGACGCCGTACTTCGACGGGTTCTCACTCTCGACCACGAGCGCGCTGGGGCACGTTCCTGAACGCAGGAGGTCATCCACGGCACGGGCATCCACGATGTTGTCCCCGGCCAATGTGAGGAAGTCACCGGATACGCGGTCCCTTGCGCACGAGAGTGCGTGACCGTTCCCGAGCTGCTTCTCCTGGACGACGTATTCGATCTTCGCTCCGAACTTCTTCCCGTCCTGGAAATAGGACATTATGCGTTCCTTGCGATAGCCGACCACCATAACGATGTCGTGCACGTCGTTCTTCACCAGGGCGTCTACGACGTACTCAAGTATCGGACGGTTGGCGATCGGAATCATAACCTTAGGCTCCGACGTAGTGAGAGGCCTGAGCCTCATGCCCTCGCCAGCAGCCAATATGACAGCTTTCATCAGAATCCCACCGAGACATCACGTGACAAGATTGAGGCGACTTAAGGGTTTTGCAGGACGGGCCCGTCTCAGCTCTCGTCTTCGTCCTCCTCGTCGTCCTCGAACTCGCCGTACAGCTTCTTGTTCTTCGCGGCGACCTTGGATCTTGTGGCCTCCTCGAAATACTCGCACTCGCAACGGATCATCGTGACGATATCGCGCTTGATGCAGTATCCTAGGCCAGGTCCGGCCATCTCCTCGGGTCTGGGATCCCAGTGTAGGCATGTCGGACACAACCGCTTCTTCTTGGGGTCGCCCCTGCATGAGGAATGCATGGTCACACTCAGGTACGTGGGCTTCGTAATATATCATGATTTCTCAGCTTTCGCTCGGATGTAGCCCATCTAGACTGCATCCGGCAACTGAATATCGTCAAGAAAAGAAGTAGCGGGGGTTGGATTTGAACCAACGATCTTCAGGTTATGAGCCTGATGGGATTTCCAAGCTACCCCACCCCGCTAACTGCGACTAATGGTGACTATATAGTTAAAAGTACCGTATGGGTAGGAGGTGCTGGGTCAGAAGAAGCGCTTCAATCGGAGAAGGTCCTCCATGGATCCCTTCACCCGGAGCTGTTTCGTCACCAAAGCCTTCATCACTCTGAGCTCCTTCGTCCACAGTCTCGTGAGGGTGTCGGCGCTCGCGATTATCCTCACATCGGGGTCCGGGATTTCGCCCTTGTGCGGTCCATCGACCGCTCCGCCTTCAAGGGTGAAGTGATACCAGTCGCCGCCCTCGATCTCTACCTGCATGACCTTGCTCACGCTCTCGAGTTCCTTCGCTAGTTCGGGGTCTTCCCTAACCCGCGCATTGAACTTCTCTATAGCTTCCTTGAGGAGCTGCTCGACCAAACTCATCCCTCGAACGAATCCAGCCTCCGGAGTTCCTTCATGCTCATTAGCTTTTGGGATGTCTTCCAGGAGCGTCGCACATGCGGCGGCAGGGATTTCTCCCTTTCCAGCCATCGTTCAAGGAACGACCGGGTGAGCGGGTCCGAGGTGTATCCGGAACCTATCGGCTGGCCCAGCTCCTCCTCTATGAGGTCGATCCGCCTGTCCCTAGTGACCTTGGCGATGATAGACGCAGCCGAAACGACAGGAAACTCCTTGTCCGCTCCGTGCTTTGACACGGTCCTCGCCCCGCAGGTCAGGAAGGAGCAGACCATCTCGGAGAAACGTTTCTCGCTCGCGTCAGCCGCATCGAGGTAGGCGACTGCGGGGACGAGTCTGTCGATCACCCTCGCGAAGAGCATCGCCTCGATCTCGTTCAGAGTCATACGCGACCTGAGTGAGTCGATCTCCTCGGCCGGAAGCTCGAGCACTTCGACCTTGGATATCTCGAATATCCGCGGAGCGAGTTCCTCCCGCCTACTTCTCGAGAGCTCCTTCGAGTCCTTGA